>NZ_VWWG01000006.1:0-119401 GCF_011753085.1 Burkholderia sp. Tr-862 | reverse complement strand
CGCGACGACCACGCGGGGACCGGCGGCTGCGTGTCCTGCGGGGGCGCGGCCTGCCCGGCATGCGCATCGCCGCGCCGGTCGCGCAGCGGTGTGAACGGCCAGTCCCCCACGCCGCAGACGGGGCACTGCTCGCTGGCGCGGAATGCCAGGAAGCCGCATTGCCGGCAGCGCTGGCTGACGGCACCGTGCGGTTCGGCACGCAGGTTCAGTGCGCCGCGCAGCGTGTCGCGGGTACGCACTTTCCGGTTGGGCAGGACTTGCATGGTGTTGCTACCTCGTCTGTCGTTGCCGTCCGGCGAGCGTCCCGATGGTTCGCATCGCGTCCTCGACGGCAGGGGTCCAGGGCCGGCCATAGTTCAGCCGGACATAACGGTGAAACGCGCCCGTCACGGAAAAGATCGGCCCGGGCGCGAGGCTGACGCCGTTCTCCATCGCGTCGTCGAACAACTGCATCGCGTCCACGTGAGGCGGCAATTCGATCCACAGGAAATACCCGCCGCGCGGTGCGTATACCTCCGTGTCGGGCGGAAAGTACGCGCGAACGGCGGCCAGCATCTGCGCCTGGTGCGCGGCCAGGTTGCGCCGGAGCCGGCGCAGGAAGCGGTCGTACGCGCCGTTGCGCAGGTAGCTGGATACGGCCATCTGCGCGGGCACGTCGGCGGCCGGCGCGCTCGCGTTCTTCACGTGCCTGATCTGTTCCACATAGCGTCCGGCCGCGACCCAGCCGACCCGGAACCCGGGGGCGAGGCACTTCGAGAACGACCCGCAATGCAGCACCAGCCCGGCATCGTCGTACAGCTTCGCGGGGCGCGTGGGCGTCGGGCCGAAATGCAGTTCGCCGAACACGTCGTCCTCGATCAGCGGCACCTCGTGCGACGCGAGCAGGTCGATCAGTGCGCGCTTGCGCTCGTCGGACAGCGTCGCGCCGGTCGGGTTGTGAAGCGAGGTCATGAAGCAGCACGCGCGCACCGGATGCGTGTCCAGCGCATCGGCGAGTGCGTCGAGATCGAGGCCGGTGCGCGGGTCGACCGGGATTTCGACGGCCTTCAGATGCAGCCGCTGCACGGCCTCCAACACCGCGGGGAAAGCCGGGCGTTCGATCGCGACGAGGTCGCCGGGGCGCGTGAGCGCCTGCAGGCTCAACGTCAGCGCTTCGGCCGCGCCGGTCGTGATGACGATCTCTTCCATCGGCAGTGAGGCGCCCGCGTTCAGGTAGCGCATGGCGATCTGGCGGCGCAGCGCTTCGTGGCCGGGCGGCAGTCCCGCCAGCAGTTTCGCGCGGTCCATGTTGCGGGCCGCCGTCGCCGCGTAGCGCCACAGGCTGCTCATCGGAAACAGCGAATAGCTGGCGAATGCCGAACCCAGCGGCACGATGTCGTCGCGCTTGAGCGAGTCGATCAACCGGAACAGCGTGTCGCCGCCGGTCGGCGACGCGCCCGGCTTGCGTGGCGTGTCCTGGCCGGTGCGCACCCGCTTGTCGTCGAGATTCGCAACGAAATACCCGGAACGCGCGCGCGCGACGATCAGGCCCTCGCTTTCGAGCGTGTAGTACGCGCGAAACACGGTGGAAGGACTTACACGATAGGCGCGGCACGCCGAGCGCACGGTCGGGATACGGGCGCCGGCCGCGAGGTCGCCACGCCTGATCGAGTCCGCAATCGTCTGCGCGAGCGCCGCATATCGCTTCATGCCCGGCCTCCGGCCGACCGCGGCCGTCGATGAAAAAAGAGTAGCACGCCATCCGCCACGTTCAATCCCGCCCCAATCGCTGATCCGCATGTTGCTGATCCGCATGTTTTCGACCGACTCTGATCCTTTTCTTCAGACCAGTGAACAGGCATTCTCCGCAAGTTTCATTCCCGAAGCCTGGTCATACGGAGTTCAAGCTGCCCGAAGGGCGGATCCGTGACCCCCGCGCAGAGCGGGACCTTGTCCACGGCGTTCTCACCCTTTATCCGGAAGCATTCAGCGTGAAATCCAAGTTCCTCGTCGCGGGCCTCGTGGCCGGCATCGCCCTCGACCTGTTCAGCGGCGCCGCCGCGGCGGCCTGCGTCAACAATCCGCCGGCTCAGTCCAACGCGTCGTTTCCCGGCGCACTGACCGGCAAGCTCGTCTATCACAGCTACGTCAAGTACGGTGACGGCACGAGCCAGCTGTTTTTGTACGACTTTTCCGCCCGCACGCTCACGCAACTGAGCAAGAGCAGCTGGGGCATCACCGATCCGATGAACGGCGTGTTCAGCCCCGATGGCAAGTGGCTCGCATTCATGGGGCTCAGCAACGGCGCGTGGAACGTGTTCATGCTGCAGCTCGGCGCCGGCACGCCGCCCGTCAACCTGACGAACAGCACCGGCGCGACGCGCAACGAGGATCCGAAGTTCGCCACCGACGGCAAGACGCTCGTGTTCAAGCAGAACGGCGACGTGAAGCAGGGCACGCTGTCGTACACGAGCGCGGGCCCGGTGTTCACGTCGGTCGTAAGCCTGACGAACGCGCCGGCCGGTGCCGAATACTCGATGCCGTTCCTCGCGCCGGACGCGAGCGCCGTGTACTACGCGACGGGCACCGGCTCGAACATGGGGCTGATGAAGCGCACGATCGCGACCGGCGCCACGGCGGTATTCGATCATCCGGCCGGGCTGCAGACCTACTACCCGATCGTGCGCGGCGACGGCATGGTGTTCTATGCACGCTGGAAGGACACCGGCGGCGCCGACCAGATCTACGCGAAGACCGCGGACCCGGCGTCGACGCCGAGCGCGCTGCCGATCAACGACTGCATGAGCAACAACTCGGACCCGGCACCGGTGAGCGGCACGAACTACGTGTTCTTCTCGTCGACGACGGCGGGCGGCTATCAGCTCTATGTGGGCGATGTGACGACCGGCCAGCGCTGGAGCCTGTCGCAATTCGGCGTGAACGCGGATACGACCAAGGCGAAGCTCGGCGCGAGCTACTACGGCGGCCCGGCGGCCGCGCAGCCGACGCTGCTCTCGCAAGGCCGTCCGGCCGCCGCGTCGGCGAGCTACAACGCATCGCTCACGCCGGACAAGGCGTTCGACGGCAACACGACGAGCACGCGCTGGGATTCGCCGGAAGGCGCGGGCGTCGGTACGGAATGGATCTCTGTCGATCTCGGCGCGGTGAAGAAGATCAGCAGCGTCGATCTTTACTGGGATGCGGGTGCGCTCGTCTACCAGATCCAGACATCGAACGACAACGCGAACTGGACGACGGTCTACTCGACGAACAACGGCGTGTCGTACGGTCACGTTACGCTGCCGAACCTCAACGCGCAGGGGCGCTACGTGCGGATGTTCGGTACGAAGCGTGCGACGCAGTGGGGTTACTCGCTCGATGAAATGCAGGTGTGGGGATCGTAAGCGCAAATGAAAAGCGGCCTTGAAGGCCGCTTTTTTTTATTCGCGCCACGCCCGCTTCACACATGAATCAGATGGGCCGGAAAAGCCGACCCGCCGCCCGTCACAGCCTGCGCGAGCGGCGCGACCTGCTTGCGGCGCTCGCGCGTCGGCGCGACGCCGAACGCGTCGCGATAGCTCTTGCTGAAGTGGCATGCCGACTGGAAGCCGCACGCCATCGTGATGTGCATGATCGACATGTCGGTCTGCAGCAGCAGCTCGCGCGCGCGGCGTAGCCGCAGCGTCAGGTAATAGTGCGTGGGCGTCATCCCGAGGTGCTCTCGGAACAGCCGCTGCAGCTGACGCTGCGACATGTTCGCCAGCCGCGCGAGTTCCTCGCGCGACAGCGGCTCCTCGATGTTGTTCTCCATCAGCGAGATCACTTCGAACAGCGACTTGTTCGCCGAGCCGAGCCGCGCGACGAGCGGCATCCGCTGTTGCGCGCTCGTGTCGCGCACGTGTTCGACGATGAACTGTTCGGCGATCTGCGTGACGCGCGCGGTGCCCACGCGCGCGGCGATCAGGTTCAGCATCATGTCGAGCGGCGCAACGCCGCCCGTGCACGTGATGCGGTCGCGGTCGACCACGAACAGTTCCTTCAGGAAGCGCGTGTCCGGAAACTCTTCCTTCAGCGCCGACATGTTTTCCCAATGGATCGCGCACGCGTAGCCTGCGAGCAGCCCCGACTTCGCGAGTGCATAGGTGCCCGTGCACAGGCTGCCGAGCGGCAGCCCCATGCGCGCGAAGCGGCGCAGCGTCGACAGATGGGCGGGCGTCGTCGCGCGCTGCACGTCCACGCCGCCGCACACGAAGACGATGTCCGGCTGCCCCACGCATTCGGCCGGCCCCGTGTCGACCGTGAGTCCGTTGCTCGCCGTGACCGGGCCGCCTTCCGGGCTGATCACCGACCAGCGGTAGAGCGTTTGTCCGCTCAGGTAGTTCGCCATCCGAAGCACCTCGATCGCATTGGTGAACGCGATCATCGTGAAATTCGGCAAAGGCATGAACGCGAAGTGGGACAGCGACGCTGTGCGGTCGGGCGACATGGGGAGCGTTCCTTGAATCTCTAATAGCTTTTCGCCCGAAGGGCACGGATCGGGCTGCCGTATTGTGTGAGCGAGCGCAACAAGCGTGCCATACGGCTAAACCCTAGCTCCATACGTTGTATGGGCGTGCGGTCGATGCTGCACTGCACCGTAACCGGGCCGCGCTGCACCCGGATGCACAGTGCAGGCACCGGCGAAGTGCCTGTCCATAGGCGAACGGCCATCGGCGGTGCGATTGCTTATCCCGAAAAGCACGACCGGTCACTTGTACAAAACGGACGTGCATGGCGGAAAAGGCAAAGAACGCGTCTAAATTCATCAATCCGCCGAAAATCCGAACGACAAGAATAGAGCCGTCGGCAGCCTTGCACTGGATGCGCTGGAAAGCCAGGTATGGCGGGCCTCGAGCTTCGGTTTCACGCCCTTTATTCTTCGTCACGGACGCACTATGTCGAACACCCAGCCTTTCTTCTCGCAGCCCCTTGCCGAGCGCGACGCGCCGGTGCGCAGCGCCATCCTGAAGGAGCTCGAGCGCCAGCAGTCGCAGGTCGAGCTCATCGCGTCGGAAAACATCGTGTCGCGTGCGGTGCTGGAGGCGCAGGGTTCGGTGCTGACCAACAAGTATGCGGAAGGCTATCCGGGCAAGCGTTACTACGGCGGCTGCGAATTCGCGGACGAAGTCGAGGCGCTGGCGATCGAGCGCGTGAAGCAGATCTTCAACGCCGGCTACGCGAACGTGCAGCCGCACTCCGGCGCGCAGGCGAACGGCTCGGTGATGCTCGCGCTGGCGAAGCCGGGCGACACGGTGCTCGGCATGTCGCTGGACGCCGGCGGCCACCTGACGCACGGCGCGAAGCCGGCGCTGTCGGGCAAGTGGTTCAACGCGGTGCAGTACGGCGTGAACCGCGACACGATGCGGATCGACTACGACCAGGTCGAAGAACTCGCGCACCAGCACAAGCCGAACCTGATCATCGCCGGCTTCTCGGCGTATCCGCGCGCACTGGACTTCGCACGCTTTCGCGCGATCGCCGACAGCGTCGGCGCGAAGCTGATGGTCGACATGGCGCACATCGCGGGCGTGATCGCCGCCGGCCGCCATGCGAACCCGGTCGAGCACGCGCACGTCGTGACGTCGACCACGCACAAGACGCTGCGCGGCCCGCGCGGCGGCTTCGTGCTGACCAACGACGAAGAGATCGCCAAGAAGATCAACTCGGCCGTGTTCCCCGGCCTGCAGGGCGGCCCGCTGATGCACGTGATCGCCGGCAAGGCCGTCGCGTTCGGCGAAGTGCTGCATGCGGACTTCAAGACCTACATCGACAACGTGCTCGCGAACGCGCAGGCGCTCGGCGAAGTGCTGAAGGCGGGCGGCGTGGATCTCGTCACCGGCGGCACCGACAACCACCTGCTGCTGGTCGACCTGCGCCCGAAGGGCCTGAAGGGCGCGCCGGTCGAGCAGGCGCTGGAGCGTGCGGGCATCACCTGCAACAAGAACGGCATTCCGTTCGACACCGAGAAGCCGACCGTCACGTCGGGCATCCGCCTCGGCACGCCGGCCGGCACGACGCGCGGCTTCGGCGTCGCGGAGTTCCGCGAGATCGGCCGCCTGATTCTCGAGGTGTTCGACGCGCTGCGCGCGAACCCGGAAGGCGACCACGCGACCGAACAGCGCGTGCGCCGCGAGATTTTCGCGCTCTGCGAGCGCTTCCCGATTTACTGATCGACGACCCCCACAAAAGCAAGACTGGAGCGAGAGGCAGATATGAGCACGCTGCATCAGGACAGCATCATCATCGACGGACTGAACATCTCGAAGTTCGAGAAGCCGGTGTTCGAAGACATGCGCCGTGGCGGCATCACGGCCGCGAACTGCACGGTATCGGTGTGGGAGAACTTCACCAAGACCGTCGACAACATCGGCGTGATGAAGCAGAAGATCCGCGAGAACGGCGAGCTGCTGACGCTCGTGCGCACCACGGACGACATCTTCCGCGCGAAGAAGGAAGGCAAGACCGGGATCATTCTCGGCTTCCAGAACGCGCACGCGTTCGAGGACAACCTCGGCTACATCGAGGCGTTCGCCGACATGGGCGTGCGCGTCGTGCAGCTTTGCTACAACACGCAGAACCTGGTCGGCACCGGCTGCTACGAGCGTGACGGCGGCCTGTCGGACTTCGGCCGCGAAGTGATCACCGAGATGAACCGCGTCGGCATCATGGTCGACCTGTCGCATGTGGGCGGCAACACGTCGTCGGAAGCGATCGCATTCTCGAAGAAGCCGGTGTGCTACTCGCACTGCCTGCCGTCGGGCCTGAAGGAACATCCGCGCAACAAGAGCGACGCACAGCTGAAGGAAATCGCCGACGCCGGCGGCTTCGTCGGCGTGACGATGTTCGCGCCGTTCCTGAAGCGCGGGATCGAAGCGAACATCGACGACTACATCGAGGCGATCGACTACGTCGTGAACCTGATCGGCGAAGACGCGGTCGGCATCGGCACGGACTTCACGCAGGATTTCGCGAAGGAATTCTTCGACATGCTGACGCATGACAAGGGCCGCTATCGCCAGCTGACGAACTTCGGCAAGGTGATCAACCCGGACGGCATCCGCACGATCGGCGAATTCCCGAACCTGACCGCGGCGATGGAACGCCACGGCTGGAAGGAGTCGCGCATCCGCAAGATCATGGGCGAGAACTGGGTACGCGTGTTCAAGGACGTGTGGGGCGCGTAAGCGCCCGCCCGAACCGCCACCCGCGATTCAACACTAGAAAAATCGGGACGTGCCCGCGCAAGCCGCGCGGGCACGCGGACGATGTCGCGCCCGAGCCGCGCGGCCAATTTTCCTCACGGAGTCACCACGATGCAACCGCAACTGCCGATCAACGTCGATCCCGATACCGGCGTCTGGACCACCGACGCGCTGCCGATGCTGTACGTGCCGCGCCACTTCTTCACGAACAATCACGTCGCCGTCGAGGAAGCGCTCGGCGTCGACGCGTATGCCGAGATCCTCTACAAGGCTGGCTACAAGTCCGCCTACCACTGGTGCGACAAGGAAGCGAAGCTGCACGGGCTGACCGGCATGGCCGTGTTCGAGCACTATCTGAAGCGCCTGTCGCAACGCGGTTGGGGCCTGTTCTCGATCATCGAAGCCGATCCGGCCAGCGCGCGCGCGAAGATCGAACTGCGCCACTCGTCGTTCGTGCTCCAGCAGCCGGGCAAGGAAGGCAAGCTCTGCTACATGTTCGCGGGCTGGTTCGCCGGCGCGATGGACTGGGTCAACGACACGACGCCGGAAGGCAAGGGCGCGCCGCGTGCGCAGTCGAAGGAAGTGCAGTGTGCGGCCGAGCATCACGACCACTGCGTCTTCGAAGTGTCGCCGCTCGCGCACTGATGCGCTGACGATCCGACACAGCAACACAACAACACCCGCAACACGAGACATTCGAACGCCAGAGGTCGCCTGCGATGCGTTATCCCCACCTGTTCAAACCCATGCAGCTGAACCAGTTGACGCTGCGCAACCGGATCGTCAGCACCGCCCACGCGGAGGTGTATGCCGAGCCGGGCGGCCTGCCGGGCGACCGCTACATCCGCTACTACGAAGAGAAGGCGAAGGGTGGCGTCGGCCTCGCGATCTGCGGCGGCTCGAGCCCCGTGTCGATCGACAGCCCGCAGGGCTGGTGGAAGTCGGTGAACCTGTCGAACGACAAGATCATCGACCCGCTCACGCGCCTGGCCGACACCATGCACAAGCATGGCGCGAAGATCATGATCCAGGCGACGCACATGGGTCGCCGCTCGTCGTTCCACGGCGAGCACTGGCCGCACCTGATGTCGCCGTCGGGCGTGCGCGAGCCGGTGCACCGCGGCAACGCGAAGATCATCGAGATCGAGGAAATCCGCCGCATCATCGGCGACTTCGCGGCGGCGGCAAAGCGCGTGAAGGCGGCCGGCATGGACGGCATCGAAATCTCCGCCGCGCACCAGCACCTGATCGATCAGTTCTGGAGCAAGCGTTCGAACCACCGCACCGATGAATGGGGCGGCAGCCTCGAGAACCGCCTGCGCTTCGGCATCGAAGTGCTGACGGCCGTGCGCGAGGCGGTGGGCAAGGACTTCTGCGTCGGCCTGCGGATGTGCGGCGACGAATTCCACGAGGACGGCCTCGATCACGAAGCGCTGAAGGAAATCGCGCAGGCGATGTCGGAGACGGGCCTGATCGACTACCTGAGCGTGGTCGGCTCGGGCGGCGATACGCACAACACGATCGCCAACTGCATGCCGCCGATGGCGCTGCCGCCGGAGCCGTTCGTGCACCTCGCCGCCGGCATCAAGTCGGTGGTGAAGATCCCCGTGATGCACGCGCAGAGCATCCGCGACGCGGGCCAGGCCGAACGCTTGCTTGCGAACGGGATGATCGACCTGGTCGGCATGACGCGCGCGCAGATCGCGGATCCGCACATGGTGATCAAGATCCGCGATGGCCGCGAAGACGAAATCAAGCAGTGCGTCGGCGCGAACTACTGCATCGACCGCCAGTACAACGGCCTCGACGTGCTCTGCATCCAGAACGCCGCGACGTCGCGCGAAGCGACGATGCCGCACATCATCGAGAAGTCGCGCGGCCCGAAGCGCAAGGTGGTGGTGGTCGGCGCGGGCCCCGCGGGGCTCGAGGCCGCACGCGTCGCGAAGCTGCGCGGCCACGACGTGGTGCTGTTCGAGAAGAACACCGAAGTGGGCGGCCAGGTGATGATCGCCGCGAAGGCGCCGCAGCGCGAACAGATGTCGGGGATCATCCGCTGGTTCGACATGGAAACCAAGCGCCTGGGCGTCGATCGCCGCCTCGGCGTCGCCGCCGACGAGAAGATGATCATGGCCGAGAAGCCGGACATCGTCGTGCTCGCAACGGGCGGTTCGAGCTTCACGTGGCAGGTGCCGGGCTGGGGCGTGGCCGAGGGCCTGGCCGTCAGCTCGTGGGACATCCTGACCGGCAAGGTCGAGCCGAAGCAGAACGTGCTGCTGTTCGACGGTGTGAGCACCCATGCGGGTGCGGGCGTCGCCGACTTCATGGCGAGCCGCGGCTCGAAGGTCGAGGTCGTCACGCCCGACGTGAAAGTGGCTGACGATTGCGGCGGCACGACGTTCCCGATCTTCTATCGCCGCCTGTATGCGCTCGGCGTGATCCCGACGCCCAACACCATGCTCGATCGCGTGTACGAGGAGGACGGCAAGACGATCGCCGTGCTGCGCAACGAGTACACCGAAGAACTGGAAGAGCGCGCGGTCGACCAGGTGGTGATCGAGAACGGTTCGTCGCCGAACGACGAGCTGTACTGGAAGCTCAAGCCGGAGTCGGTGAACCGCGGCCAGATCGATCCGCATACGCTGTTCGCGGCCGAGCCGCAGCCGTGCCTGTCGGAAGAGCTCGGCAACGGCCGCTTCCTGCTGTTCCGTGTCGGCGACTGCATCTCGATGCACAACGTCCACGGCGCGATCTATGACTCGCTGCGTCTCGTGAAGGATTTCTGAAAATGAATCCGTCCTTCCTCATTACCGCCCTGTTGTGGCTGTCGGTGGCGGGGCTCGCGTTCGCGGTCGCGAAGCGCTCGTCCTACTGGCGTCTCGGCCGGGCCACGGCGCCCGGCTCGTTCGGCGTCGCGAACCTGTTCGCGATCCCGAAGCGCTACTTCGTCGACCTGCACCATGTGGTCGCCCGCGACCCGTACATCGCGAAGACCCACGTCGCGACCGCCGGCGGCGCGATCGGTGCGCTCGCGCTGGTGTTCGTCAACTACGGCCTCGCGATCTACTCGCCGTGGCTCGACAAGCTGATCTTCCTCGCGGCCCTCGCGATGCTCGTCGGCGTGGTGTTCGTCTGGCGCCGCCGCGCGGCCAGGAACGTGCCGGCCCGCCTGTCGCGCGGCCCGTGGAACGCGCTGCCCTGGCTGCTCGGCTCGTTCGCGCTCGGCCTCGTGCTGTTCATGGTCGTGCCGACCGGCGCGATGTCGGGGGCGTTCGCGGTGCTCTGCGCGCTGTTGATCGGCGCCGGCGCATTCACGATGACCATCGGCGCCGCGAAGGGCGGCCCGATGAAGCATGCGATCGCCGGCCTGCTGCACCTCGCGTTCCACCCGCGCCAGGAGCGTTTCGCGGCTACCCGCGACTCGTTCACGGGCAACGGCACGGCAACGCCGCCGACCGCGCTGAAGCTGCCGGACATCGAACACGAGGAATACGGCGTCGCGAAGCCGGTCGAATTCCGCTGGAACCAGCTGCTGAGCTTCGACGCGTGCGTGCAGTGCGGCAAGTGCGAAGCCGCGTGCCCCGCGTTCGCCGCGGGCCAGCCGCTGAACCCGAAGAAGCTGATCCAGGATCTCGTCGTCGGGATGGCGGGCGGCACCGATGCGGCCTATGCGGGCAGCCCGACGCCGGGCCTCGCGGTCGGCCAGCATCGCGGCGAGCCGAACGGCCCGATCGTGTCCGGCCTGATCGAGGAACAAACGCTGTGGTCGTGCACGACCTGCCGCGCATGCGTGCAGGAATGCCCGATGCTGATCGAGCACGTCGACGCGATCGTCGACATGCGCCGCAACCGCACGCTGGTGCACGGCACGGTGCCGGGCAAGGGCCAGGAAGTGCTCGCGAACCTGCGCGAGACCGGCACGATGGGCGGTTACGACGCAGCCGCGCGCTACGACTGGTCGGTCGACCTGAGCGCACCCGTCGCGCAACCGGGCAAGCCGGTCGACGTGCTGTTCGTCGCGGGTGAAGGCGCGTTCGACATGCGTTACCAGCGCACGCTGCGCGCGTTCGTCAAGGTGCTGAACAAGGCAGGCGTCGACTACGCGGTGCTCGGCGGGACCGAGACCGATACCGGCGACGTCGCACGGCGCCTCGGCGACGAAGCGACGTTCCAGCGGATGGCGAAGCGCCTGATCGGCACGCTCGGCACGCTGTCGTACAAGCAGATCGTGACGGCCGACCCGCACGTGATGCACAGCCTGCGCAACGAATACCGCGCACTCGGGTTGCGCGTGACGGTCAAGCATCACACGACCTACCTCGCGGAGCTGGCCGAGAGCGGCAAGATCGCGCCGAAGGCCGTCGAGGCACTGCGCGAGAAACGCACCACGTATCACGACCCGTGCTACCTCGGCCGCTACAACGGCGAGACGGAATCGCCGCGCAAGCTGCTGAAGACGATCGGCATCCAGGTCGTCGAGATGGAGCGCAACGGCATGCGTGGCCGCTGCTGCGGCGGTGGCGGCGGTGCGCCGCTGACCGACATCCCCGGCAAGCAGCGTATTCCCGACATCCGCATCGCCGACGCGCGCGCCATCGGCGCGGACGTGGTCGCGGTCGGGTGCCCGAACTGCACGGCGATGCTCGAAGGCGTCGTGGGCCCGCGCCCCGACGTGCTCGACGTGGCCGAACTCGTTGCCGCCTCGCTGGAGTGAATCGATGAACACGATCAAACGAATCGATCCGCGCCGGCCGTTCATCATCACGGCGGCGGGCCTGAAGCGCATCACGCTCGGCCAGGAAGGCAGCGCCGATGCGAGCGACGCGCAGTGGTCCGCTCACGGTCATGGCGCTGCGGCCGCGAAGCCGCGCCGCGCGGTGCAGGACCCGAAGCACGTGATGCTGGTGGTGGCGCACACCGAGCGCGGCGCGCTCGACGACCATTCGCGCCAGGCGATCGCCGCCGCCGCGGTGCTGGCCGACGCCCAGACGGAAGTCGCGCTGCTGGCGTTCGGTGAACTGAAGGATGACGCCGCGGAACTCGGTGTCGACAAGCTGATCGAGCTGGCCGACTTCGACCGCCGCGCATTCGCGCCCGAAAGCGAATTGCAAGCGTTGCAGGCCTGTGCTGCGGCGCTCGCGCCGAAGCACGTGTTCGTGCCCGACAACGCGACCGGCGACGGCGATCTCGGCCGGCGTTACGCGGCGGCCGCCGGCGCGAGCGTCGCGACCCACGTGGTCGAGATCGACGCGAAGCATGTCGGCGCATATGCGCAGGCCGGCCGTGCGTTCGCGACGCGCGGCTTGCCCGACGTGATCCTGCTCGCGCAGAACGCGGTCGACGCGAAGCTACCGTTCGTCGGCGCGGGCGATCGCCTGGCCGCCGACTTCATCCGCCCGGCCGGCGACACGGCGCAGCCGTACCGCGATCTCGGTCTCGAGGAAATCGACGCGGCGCAGGTCGCGCTGGAGGAAGCCGACTTCATCGTGTCGGCCGGTAACGGCGTGTCCGACATCGGCGCGTTCGAGCGGCTCGCCGGCGCATTTGGCGCTGCGATCGGCGCGAGCCGCGTCGCGGTCGACAACGGCCACTTCACGCGCGACAAGCAGGTGGGCGCGACCGGAAAGACGGTCGAGGCCAGCGTGTACATCGCGTTCGGCATCTCGGGCGCGGTGCAGCATCTGCAGGGGATCAAGGACTGCCGTCACGTGATCGCGGTCAACCTCGACGGCAGTGCGCCGATCGCCAAGCGCGCGAACCTGACGGTGGTGGGCGACGCGCAGGCGACGATCGCCGCGCTGATCGACGAGGTGCAGGCCGCGCGTGCGTCGCGCGGACAATCGCCGACCGCGGTCGGCGCCCGTGAATCCGAAGGAGTCGCAGCATGAACGCCCCTCGCCAGTTGCAACGCATCGCGGTGCTCGTGTCCGTGGGCCGGCACCCGGTCAGCGGCACCGCGCGCTACAGCCGCAACGATGCGGCCGCGCTCGAGGTCGGCCGCCAGCTCGCGGAGAAACATCGGGCACAGCTCGACGTGATCCATGCGGGCGATCCCGCCAATGAAGCACTTGCTGAATACCTTGCGCTCGGCGCGCGGCAGGTCGAGGTGCTGGCCTGCCGTGACGGCGACGATGCCGCGCAGGCGCTGGCCGCCCGCGTCGACGGTTACGACCTCGTGCTGACCGGCACCCGTGCCGAGGGCGCGTACGACACCGGCATGCTGCCGTATCGCGTTGCCGCGACGCTCGGCTATCCGCTCGTCGGCTCGGCCGTCGACGTGACGGTCGACGGCGGCCGCGCGGCGGTCCGGCAATTCTTGCCGAAAGGGCTGCGGCGGCGCGTCGACGCGGCGCTGCCGGCCGTCGTCGCGGTGCATCCGCTCGCCAACGCGGAGCCGCGCTACGCGTATGCGCGGCTGCGGGCCGGCGCGATCCGCCCGGCACTCACGGCGACCGGCGCGGACGCCGAAGCGGCCGCGTGGAAGGTCGGCGCGATCGAGCGTAAACCCGTAAAACTGGTCGCCGCCGAGAAGCGCTCCGGGCATGCGCGGATGCTGTCCGCGACGACGACCGAAAGCCGCGGCGGCAACGTCGTAAATGAAGGGAGTTCAGTCGAAAAAGCACAAGTGATACTCGCGTATTTGCGCGAGCATCAGCTCATCGACTACTGATTTTGATGCCTGTCGGCAAGAACCCCAGGGATGCAAGGAATCCGGAGCAAACGATGAAAGTATCGGCAGACATTCGTGCACTGATCGAGCGACGCAAGGAAGGCCACAGCCTCGAGGCGCCGTTCTATACGAGCGAGGAAATCTTCGCCCTCGACATGGAGGCGATTTTCCGCCAGCACTGGATCCAGGTAGCGGTCGAACCGGACATTCCCGAGCCGGGCGACTACGTGACCGTGGAACTGGGCAGCGACTCGATCCTGATCGTGCGCGACGACGACATGGAAATTCGCGCGTTCCACAACGTGTGCCGTCACCGCGGCGCGCGTCTGTGCAACGAAGACAAGGGCTCGGTCGGCAACATCGTGTGCCCGTACCACAGCTGGACCTACAACCTGACCGGCCAGCTGATGTTCGCCGAGCACATGGGCGAGAAGTTCGACCGCTGCAAGCACAGCCTGAAGTCGGTGCACGTGCAGAACCTCGCGGGGCTGATCTTCGTCTGCCTCGCCGAGGAGCCGCCGGTCGATTTCGCGCAGCTGCGCGCCGAGATGGAGCCGTACCTGCTGCCGCACGATCTGCCGAACACGAAGATCGCCGCTCAGGTCGACATCATCGAGGAAGGCAACTGGAAGCTCACGATGGAGAACAACCGCGAGTGCTATCACTGCGTCGCGAACCATCCGGAGCTGACGATCTCGCTGTACGAATACGGCTTCGGCTACCAGCGCTCCGACGCGAACGCCGAAGGCATGGACGCGTTCGCGGAAACCTGCGTGCGCCGCGGCCAGGAGTGGGCCGAGATGGGCCTGCCGTCCGCCGAAATCGAAAAGCTGCTCGACGTGACGGGCTTCCGCACGCAGCGCCTGCCGCTCGACCGCCACGGCGAATCGCAGACGCTCGACGCGAAGGTCGCATCGAAGAAGCTGCTCGGCAAGTTCGACCAGGCCGACCTCGGCGGCCTGTCGTTCTGGACGCAGCCGAACTCGTGGCACCACTTCATGAGCGATCACATCGTGACGTTCTCGGTGATTCCGCTGTCGGCCGGCAAGACGCTCGTGCGCACCAAGTGGCTCGTGCACAAGGATGCGAAGGAAGGCATCGACTACGACGTGAAGAACCTGACGGCGGTGTGGAACGCGACCAACGACCAGGATCGCGCGCTCGTCGAATTCTCGCAGCGTGGCGCGACCAGCAGCGCGTACGAGCCGGGCCCGTATTCGCCGTTCACGGAAGGTCTCGTCGAAAAATTCTCGGCCTGGTACATCGGCCGGCTCGCCGAAAAAACCGGCGCGTAGTAGTCAGCGGACAGCAAGCGGAGTCAATGATGAAACAACCCCAACGCTCACTTTGCTCGCTGCCCCCCGAGGGGGCGGTCAACCTCCTTGGGGCGGCCCGGCGGAGGTTGGCATGATGCGAGATGCGGCCAATTTCGAGCCGGCGGAAAGCCGGGTGACGCACCCGGCGTTCTGGACCGCGCTTCCGGAGCGCTGGACGAGCGACGTCGAGGAAACGCTGGTGTGCTGCCAGGTTCGGCAGGAAACCCATGACGTGAAGAGCTTCTTCTTCCGTTCGCCGCAAGGCCGGGCGTTTTCGTTCGAGCCGGGGCAGTTCATCACGCTCGAACTCGACATCGAAGGCGAGACGATCAACCGGTGCTACACGATCTCGTCGTCGCCGGCGCGTCCGCACACGATCTCGATCACGGTCAAGCGTGTGCCGGGCGGCAAGGTGTCGAACTGGCTGCACGACAACCTGCGCCCAGGCGCGTCGGTTCGCGTGCTCGGCCCGGCCGGCGAATTCACGTGCGCACGGCATCCGGCGCGCAAGTATCTGTTCCTGTCGGCCGGCTCGGGCGTCACGCCGCTGATGTCGATGAGCCGCGCGCACCATGATCTCGCCGAGGATCGCGACATCCTGTTCGTGCACAGCGCACGCACGCCGGACGACATCATCTTCGCGCGCGAACTCGACCTGATCGCGTCGAACCATACGAACTTCCGCACATCGTTCGTCGTCGAGCGCGTCGGGGCACGCACCAACTGGCCGGGCGTCACGGGCTTCCTGACGTTGCCGCTGCTGAAGCTGATCGCACCGGACTTCATGGAGCGCGAGATCTTCACGTGCGGCCCCGCGCCGTACATGAAGGCCGTGCGCGACCTGCTCGACGAAGCCGGCTTCGACCGCAAGCAGTATCACGAGGAAAGCTTCTCGTTCGAAACGCTTGCGCAGACCGCGAGCGACGAGGTGCTTGCCGAACTCGTGCCGTTGGCCGACGGCGCCGACGTCGCGACGAAGCAGTACACGGTCAGCTTCGCGAAGAGCAACCGCGAAATCTCGTGCGGCTCCGAGCAGCACGTGCTCGACGCGGCACGCCAGTCGGGCGTGCGGCTTCCGGCGTCGTGCACGCAGGGCATGTGCGGCACCTGCAAGGTGAAGCTCGTGTCGGGGCAGGTCGAGATGAAGCACAACGGCGGTATCCGCCAGCGCGAGATCGACCAGGGGATGGTGCTGCTGTGCTGCAGCAAGCCGCTGTCGGATCTCGTGATCGACAAGTAGTCCACTACGCCACCGGCTGTCCGGACGCGTCGCGTTCGGACAAGCATCTGTCGGAAAAGAACGATACCGTGGATTTGTGGTTGAAGAACCTAGAGAGGCAACGCGCGGTGAGCGCATATCAAGGAGATCGACCATGAAGCTGTTCGGAAAACTGTTGTGGACGGGCGCGGTGTCGGCCATGGTGGCGCTGAGCGCGTCAGCACTTGCGGATACGAAGCCGACGCTGAAGATCGGCTACGTCGAAGGCTGGGACGACAGTGTGGCGACGTCGAACGTCGCGGCACGCGTGATCGAGAAGAAGCTCGGCTACGAGGTGAAGCTCGTGCCGGTCGCTGCCGGGATCATGTGGCAGGGCGTCGCGCGCGGCGATCTCGATGCGACGCTGTCCGCGTGGCTGCCGGTCACGCACGGCTCGTACTGGAGCGAATACAAGAGCAAGGTCGTCGACGTCGGCGCGAACTTTCCCGACGCGAAGATCGGCCTGATTGTCCCGGATTTCGTGAAGGCGAAGAGCATCGAGGATCTGAACGCCGAGAAGAGCAGCTTCGGCGGCCGCATCGTCGGCATCGATGCCGGTGCGGGCGTGATGCGCAAGACCGACGAAGCGATCAAGAACTACGGGCTGAGCTACACGCTGATGCCGAGCTCGGGCAGCGCGATGACGGCCGAGTTGTCGCGTTCGGTCGGCGCGAACAAGCCGGTGATCGTGACCGGCTGGGCGCCGCACTGGATGTTCGCGAAGTGGAAGCTGCGCTTCCTCGAGGATCCGAAGAAGGTGTTCGGCGGCGCCGAGCACGTCGACAGCGTCGTGAATCCGCAGCTCGAAACGAAGGCCAAGCCGGTCGTCGCGTTCCTGAAGAAATTCCAGTGGAAGCCGGGTGAAATCGACAGCGTGATGCTGGCGATCCAGAACGGCTCGAAGCCGGAAGCGGCCGCGGATGCGTGGATTGCCGC
The DNA here is from genome assembly GCF_011753085.1 of Burkholderia sp. Tr-862. Classification (NCBI taxonomy): domain Bacteria; kingdom Pseudomonadati; phylum Pseudomonadota; class Betaproteobacteria; order Burkholderiales; family Burkholderiaceae; genus Burkholderia; species Burkholderia sp. Tr-862. The sequence goes on along the minus strand of NZ_VWWG01000006.1, from coordinate 102,004 downwards.
CCATGCGGACCGCGTGAATTCGTGGACTGAAGGCACCCAGTAACACCGCGGCGATTCGTCGCGACAAACATCACAACAATACGCCGGGAATGGCATGCAGGAATCCGAAACAATCGTGAATTCATGCGGCCATATCCCGGTTTTCTTTTACTGATTCTGCAAGAAACGGCGTAAGTTGTTACACTACGGCCCTTGTGCGGAGTCATCTCAGGAGGCAATGGATGAGTCAGGCAGGACTGCGTGCTAATCGCACCAGTGACGTTGAGGCAACCATCTCACATGATTCGACGGGCCACACGCTGCATCGTGGCCTGACTTGGAAAGACGCATTCTGGGTAACGAGCGGCGTGCCGGCAGGCGTGCTGTTCACGATCGGCGGCGTATGCGCGACGATCGGCCAGCCCGCGTGGGCGATCTGGATCGCCGCGATCACGATGGGGCTGATTCAAAGCGCGACTTATGCGGAAATATCCGGGCTATTTCCCCATAAATCGGGCGGCGCGTCCGTGTATGGCGCGATCGGCTGGGTCCGTTACAGCAAGCTGATCGCCCCGGTGTCCGTGTGGTGCAACTGGCTCGCGTGGTCGCCGATGCTCGCGCTCGGCTGCGGCCTCGCGGCGAGCTATGCGCTCACGAGTCTCTTTCCCGCCGATGCGGCGGTGCTGCACTGGCAGCTCAAGATCGCGGATCTCGGTTTCATCAAGCCGGGTCTTTCCCTGCGAATCAACGCGACGTTCATCATCGCGACGATTCTGCTTCTCATCACGTTCAAGCTTCAGCACAGCGGCGCGTCGAAGGCTGCGCGCACGCAGCGCATTCTCGGCATCGCATCGCTCACGCCGCTGCTGATCGTCGGCATCGTGCCGTTCGTCACCGGCGACGTGCCGATGTCGAACCTGCTCCCGCTGCTGCCGCTCGGTCACGACGCGCATGGCAACCTCACGACCGCGACGTTCGGCTCGTGGAACGGGCAGGGCGTCACGATGGCGCTCGGCGCGATGTTCATGGCCGGCTGGGCGTCGTACGGCTTCGAGACAGCCGTCTGCTACACGCGCGAATTCCGCGATCCGCGTCGCGACACCGCGAAGGCGATCTTCTGGTCGGGCGCGCTGTGTCTCGTCGTGATGACGCTCGTGCCGATGGCGTTCCAGGGCGCGCTCGGCACGCAGGCGATGCTCGATCCGGCGATCGGCGACGGCACCGGTGTCGCGGCCGCGATGGCGAGGATCGTCGGCGGCGGCGCGTGGGTCGCGAATGCGGTCGTCGTGATGCTGATGCTGTCGATCCTGCTGATCGTGATGACGTCGATGATGGGTTCGTCGCGCACGCTGTACCAGGCATCGGTCGACGGCTGGCTGCCGAAGTACCTGTCGCACGTGAACGAGCACGGCTCGCCCACGCGCGCGATGTGGACCGATCTCGGCTTCAACCTCGTGTTGCTGATGATGTCGGACTACATGACGGTGCTGTCGATCTCGAACGTCTGCTACATGCTGTTCGTATTCCTGAATCTTCAGTCGGGCTGGATCCACCGGATGGATCGCGGCAACTGGGATCGGCCGTTCCGCTGCCCGACCTGGCTGCTCGTCGCTGGTTCGATTTGCGGCTACGCGAACCTCGTCTATGTCGGCGCGGGCGCGAACCTGCAGGGCGACGGCACGCTGCGCAACGGGCTGATCGCGATGCTGCTGATCGTGCCGGTGTTCCTGTTCCGCCACTACTGGCAGGATCGCGGCCGCTTCCCCGCGCAGATGCAGCGCGACATGGAACTCGAAGTGCCGAAGCGCGCGATGTGGCTGAACCTGATGCCGTATGCGGCGTTGCTCGGCGCGGGCCTCACGATCTGGCTGTCGTACTACTTCGCGTGGGTGAAGTAAGCGCCTGACGGGCACGCGCCCGCGCGACGAATCCGGCTACCGTACCGGGCCGTCGCGCGAAGCGTCGAACGCCAGACGATAAAAAACCGACCGGCAGGCGCCGGTCGGTTTTTTTTGTTTGCTCGCCGCCCGACGAGCGCGGCGCCAGGCGCGCGACGCGCTTACGGAAACACCACCGTGCGATCGCCGTTCAGGAACACGCGGCGCTCGATGAACGCCTTCACCGCGCGCGCGAGCGTGATGCATTCGACGTCGCGACCGACCGCCAGCAACTGCTCGGGGCGCAGCGCGTGATCGACACGTTCGACCACCTGCTCGATGATCGGGCCTTCGTCGAGATCGTCGGTCACGAAGTGCGCGGTTGCGCCGATCAGCTTCACGCCGCGCGCATGCGCCTGGTGATACGGCTTCGCGCCCTTGAAGCCGGGCAGGAACGAATGGTGGATGTTGATCGCGCGGTTCGCGAGCTTCGCGCTCGTTTCCTGCGACAGCACCTGCATGTAGCGCGCGAGGATCACGAGCTCGGCGCCGCTCGACTCGAGGAAGTCGAGCCACTGCGCTTCCTGCTGCGCCTTGGTGTCGGGCGTGATCGGAAAATGGCGGAACGGCAGGCCGTGCTGCGCGGCGAGCGGCTCGAAGTCGGGATGGTTCGACACGATGCCGACGATGTCCATCTTCAGCTCGCCCATCCGCCAGCGGAACAGCAGGTCCGCGAGGCAGTGCTCGAGCTTCGACACCATGATCAGCACCTTCGGGCGCGCGTTCACGTCGTGGATCGCCCACTGCGTGTCGCCGTCGCGGCCGCCGAGCTCGGCCGCGATCGGCCCGAACTCCTGGCGCAGCGCGTCGATCTGCAGCGTCTCATCCGTCGGATGAAACACGCAGCGCACGAAGAAGTGGTTGCTGAGATCGTCGTCGAACACGTTCAACGCATCGACATAGCAGCGATGGCGCTCGAGAAAGCCGACGACGGCGGCGACCTGGCCGGCCGCGCTCGGGCACGACAGCGTCAGGACGAATTGATCGGGGCGTGAGTCGGCGGTCATGAGGTTCCTCGGATGTCAGGGGGCGCGAACCCGCGCGGCGGCGCACCGGGCGCCAAGGCTACGCGGGTAGCGGGAGGCTCAAGTAAATCAGGACGATTTGGGCGCGGATAGAACCAACCCGCCGTGTGGCTGGTATCGGCACGCCAGCGCGGCCGGGTGGGGCGGTCGGTCAGGCGGCGCGGTTGTCGGGTGGTTGCGGGTGGTGGACGGGCGTCAGGCAGCCCGTCACGCGCACGCGCACGCGTCGAGCAGCCAGCGCCGGAACACGTGGGTCGCGTCCGGCTCGGGCCGCTGCGGCGGCCGCACGAGGAAATAGCCGCGCGACGTCACGACGGGGGCGTCGACGAGCTTCACGAGCTGCCCGGACGCGACGAGCTCGTCGACGAGCGGCGACCAGCCGAGCGCGACGCCTTCGCCGAGGAGTGCCGCATGGATCACCAGCGCATAGCTGTTGAAGGTCACGCCGCGCGCGGCGGCCGGCGCGTCGAGGCCGTGCGCGTCGAACCAGCCGGCCCACGACAGCCAGCGCTCGGGGCGCGTCGGCTGCACGTGCAGCAGCGGCAGCGCATGCAGGTGGTCGGGCCGCGCGACGTCCGGGTGCGCGGCGCGGAATGCGGGCGAGCAGACGGGCGTGACGGATTCGGGAAAGAGCCGGGCGGCCGTGCACGACGGCCAGTGGCCGTCGCCGAACAGGATCGCGATGTCGGCGTGGTCGCGCTGCGCGTCGTAATCCTGTGACGTGACGACCCGCACGTCGACGTCCGGCATCACGCGCTTGAGCCCCGCGAGGCGCGGCATCAGCCAGTAGGTCGCGAAGCCGAAATCCGTGACGATCGTGAGCGCGCCGTGCTCGCGGCGCGCGCGCAGCGTCGCGGTGGCGCCGCGCAGCGTGTCGAGGCTCACCCGCACGGCTTCGTACAGGCACTGGCCGTCGCTCGTCAGCGTGACGCCGCGCGGGCTGCGCTCGAACAGCGGCACGCCGAGCTCCGCCTCGAGCTGGAACACCTGCTGGCTCACGGCCGGCTGCGTCGAGCCGAGCTCGCGCGCGGCGGCCGTGAAGCTCTGGAGACGGGCGGCCGATTCGAACGCGCGCAGCGCCTGCATCGACGGTAACGCTTCGGATTTCGACATAAGTCTCTCTAATGGCCCCATAAGGGCCGGACACCTTCCCGTCCGAATTCGGGCGGGGGATAGTGCTTTGGACGGCACGGCGCCGCGCCGGTCCTTCCGCGATTCTAGCCAGTCGCGGCCGGTGCGCGCGGGACTTTCTGCAGGCCGCGTCCGTCATGCCGGCTGCGTCGCCGCACGAGCGTCGCGCCGTTCCGTTCGAACACCGATTTCCCCACGACCGCGATGACGAACCCGACTCCCAACATCCTGATCCTGATGGCCGACCAGCTGACGCCGTTCGCGCTGCCGGCCTACGGCAACCGCGTCGCGCGCACGCCGACGCTCGACCGTCTCGCCGCGCAAGGCGTGGTGTTCGACGCCGCGTATTGCGCGAGCCCGCTGTGCGCGCCGTCGCGCTTCTCGCTGCTGACCGGCAAGCTGCCGTCGGGTATCGGCGCCTACGATAACGCTGCCGAATTGCCGGCGCAAACGCTGACGTTCGCGCACTACCTGCGCGCGGGCGGCTACCGCACGATGCTGTCCGGCAAGATGCATTTCTGCGGACCCGACCAGCTGCACGGTTTCGAGGAGCGGCTCACGACCGACATCTATCCGGCCGACTTCGGCTGGGTGCCCGACTGGGACCACCCGACCGAGCGGCCGAGCTGGTATCACAACATGAGCTCGGTGCTGGAGGCCGGCCCGTGCGTGCGCACGAACCAGCTCGACTTCGACGACGAGGTCACGTTCGCGGCCAAGCAGAAGCTGTACGACGTCGCGCGCGAGCGTGCGGCCGGGCACGACGCGCGGCCGTTCTGCATGGTCGTGTCGCTGACCCATCCGCACGATCCGTATGCAATCACGCGCGAATACTGGGATCTGTACAGCGACGACGAGATCGACATGCCGGCCGTGCGGCTCGATGCCGAGCAGAGCGATCCGCATTCGCAGCGGCTGCGCTTCGTCTGCGAAAACGATCGCACGCCGCCGACCGACGCGCAGATCCGCGCCGCGCGCCGCGCGTACTACGGCGCGACGTCGTACGTCGACGCGCAGTTCGGCAGCGTGCTGGCCGCGCTCGAGCAATGCGGGTTCGCCGACGACACGATCGTGATCGTCACGTCCGACCACGGCGACATGCTCGGCGAGCGCGGGCTCTGGTACAAGATGACGTTCTTCGAAGGCGGCTGCCGCGTACCGCTGATCGTCCACGCGCCGGGCCGCTTCGACGCCGCGCGCGTGCGCGGTCCCGTGTCGCACCTCGACCTGCTGCCGACGCTCGTCGACCTGACCGGTGCGGCGCCCGCCGGAGGCTGGCCCGACCCGGTCGACGGCGCGAGCCTCGTGCCGCATCTGCAAGGCGCACCCGCGCACGACGTCGCGCTGGGCGAATACCTCGCGGAAGGGGCGGTCGCGCCGGTCGTGATGATCCGCCGCGGCGACTGGAAGTACGTGCATTGCCCGGCCGACCCCGACCAGCTCTACCACCTCGCCGACGATCCGCGCGAGCGCACGAACCTGGCCGGCCTGCCCGAAGCCGCCGACGTGCTCGCCGCGTTCCGCGCGGAGGCCGCGCAGCGCTGGAACCTGCGGGAACTCGACGCGCAGGTGCGCGCGAGCCAGCGGCGGCGCCGCTTCCATTACGCGGCGACGACGCAGGGCCGCATCCAGGCGTGGGACTGGCAGCCGTTCACCGATGCGAGCCAGCGCTACATGCGCAATCACATCGAACTCGATACGCTCGAAGCGATGGCGCGCTTTCCGCGCGTCGGGCGCTGAACGATCCGCACACGATCATTGACGAACGACGAAGGAGACGCACCATGAAACGGCAATCCCATGCAGCAATCCGCAGGCTCGGCACGGCACTCGCCGCGGCCGCATGCGTGCTGGCGACGCAGCCCGCGCACGCCGCCGATCCGCAGACGTGTCGCGACGTGAAGATGGCGGCGCCCGGCTGGACGGACATCGACGCGACCAACGCGATGGCCGGCGTCGTGCTGAAGGCGCTCGGCTACCGGCAGGACGTCGCGAACCTGTCGGTGCCGATCACGTACCAGGGCTTGAAGAAAGGGCAGGTCGACGTGTTCCTCGGCAACTGGATGCCCGCGCAGGCACCGCTCGTGAAGCCGTTCGTCGATGAGAAGTCGATCGACGTGCTGCACGCGAACCTGAGCGGCGCGAAGTTCACGCTGGCCGTGCCCGACTACGTCGCGGCCGCGGGCGTGCACACGTTCGCCGATCTCGCGCGCTATGCCGACCGCTTCGGCGACAAGATCTACGGGATCGAGCCCGGCGCGCCCGCGAACCAGAACATCAAGCGGATGCTGTCCGACCATGCGCTCGGCCCGGCGAACTGGTCGCTCGTCGAATCGAGCGAGACGGGCATGCTCACGCAGGTCGAACGGGCGGTGCGAGACAAGCGCTGGATCGTCTTTCTCGCGTGGGAGCCGCACCTGATGAACACCAAGTTCCACCTGACCTACCTGTCGGGCGGCGACGCGTATTTCGGCCCGAACTACGGCGGCGCGACGGTCAACACGGTGACGCGTCCGGGCTTTGCCGGCCAGTGCGCGAACCTCGCGCGCCTGTTCCGGCAGATGACGTTCTCCGTCGACGTCGAGAACCGGATCATCGCCGACATGCTCGACCACAAGACCTCGCCCGCGCTCGCGGCGCAGCACGTGCTGAAGGCCGACCCGGCACTCGTCGAGGGTTGGCTGGACGGCGTGACGACCGCGTCCGGCACACCGGCGCTGCCGGCCGTGCGCGCGGCGCTCGACGCCCGCTGATCTGCCTCCGGGCGGCCGGTTTTTGCCGCGCCGCCCGTCTCCGTGTTTTCCCGACCAGTCGCATCGAGACCATTTGGTGTCGCCTTCAGACGGGTGGCCCGAAATATGGGTTTGTATTTTTCGCCAATGGCTACGTTATTGCGGAAAACGAAATACCGAAGCTAGCAGACGTACCGAATTCGAATCAGCCGGCGTATTGCGGCGCGCGCCAGGCCACGGTTCTTTCCATCGAACGGTTCAGGGAGGGTGGTCGACAATGAAGCAAAAGAAAGTTGCCGTAGCCGCTGCGCTTGCATGCGCGGCCTGTATTCCCGCCATCGGCCACGCGCAGAGCAGCGTGACGCTGTACGGGATTCTCGACGCGGGCATCACCTACGTGAACAACACGGGCGGGTCGCATGTGGTCAAGTTCGACGACGGCGTCGCATACGGGAACCGTTTCGGCCTGAAAGGCACGGAAGATCTCGGCGGCGGCCTGAAGGCCGTGTTCACGATCGAGAGCGGTTTCCACCTCGGCAACGGGCAGCTCGGCTTCGGCGGGGCGGAGTTCGGTCGGCAGGCTTATGTCGGTCTGCAGAACGACTGGGGCACACTGTCGTTCGGCAACCAGCTCGACATCACCAACGAGCTCGTGTCGATCTACAACATCTCCGCCTGGGGCAGCGGCTACGCGATCCACCAGGGCGACTTCGACCGCTTCAACGGCGACCGCCTGCCGAACTCGGTCAAATTCCTGTCGAACGACCTGAGCGGCTTCAAGTTCGGCGCGATGTACTCGTTCGGCAACGTCGCCGGCAACTTCCACCGCAATAGCGCATGGAGCGCGGGCGCGAGCTACACGAAGGGCGACTTCTCGATCGGCGCCGCGTACACGCGCCTGAACAACCCGAACGGCATCTACGCGTTCGACCCGTACGCGATGATCGGCACGCATACGTTCCTCGGCCAGCAGACCGTCACCGTCGATCCGGCGACCGGCGCGCGCACCGACCTGTTCGCGAACACCGCGATGGATGTCGACAGCCAGGGCACGTTCGGCGTCGGCACGAGCTACACGATCGGCAAGCTGACGCTCGACGCGAACTACTCGTACACGACGATCAAGGGCTTCGGCCAGTCGTCGCACATGCAGGTGTACGAAGGTGGCGGCCTGTATCAGTTCACGCCGGCGCTGAGCTTCATCGCGGGCTACCAGCACACGCGCTTCGAAGGCCACCACTGGAACCAGGGCACGGCCGGCCTGCACTACCTGCTGTCGAAGCGCACCGACGTGTACATCTCCGGCGATTACCTGCGCGCGTCGCACGGTGTCGATGCGGTGGTCGGCTACAGCTTCACGCCGTCGACCACGCAGACGCAGGCCGACGTGCGGATCGGGATGCGGCATTCTTTCTGAGTGGGGTAGATCTTTCGACGTCTTCAGCGAGGTCTCTCTTTGGCGCGAACCGCGGTTCGCGCTTTTTTTTGTGGGGCGGCGGCGTGCAGCGTGCGCCGGTGTCGCCGGCGCGGGGCGGGGCGGGCGTGCGGCTGGGGCGGGGCGGAGCGGTTGGCGATATCATCGCGGTTTGGCCGCATCGCGCATCGCCGATCGCCCGCTCCCCTCCGATGACGCCTTCTCGATGACCACCCCGTTACCCGAATCCAGCACCGCATCCGCGTTACCCGCCAACCTGTTCCGCCACGCACCGTTCCAGCGCTTCTGGGGCACGCGCGTGATGTCGTCGCTGGCGTTCCAGATCCTGTCGGTCGCGATCGGCTGGTATGTCTATTCGCTCACGCACAGCGCGTTCGCGCTCGGTCTCGTCGGCCTCGCGCAGTTCGTGCCGATGTTCGCGCTGACGCTCGTCGTCGGGCAGGTGGCCGACCGCTACGACCGCCGGCGCATCGCGACGATCTGCCAGAGCGTCGAAGCGCTGGCCGCCGGCGTGTTCCTGTTCGGCGCGGCGAAAGGCGGGCTCACCGAACCGGCCGTGTATGCGCTCGCGGCGATCGTCGGCACCGCGCGCGCGTTCGAATCGCCGTCGGTGTCGTCGTTGCTGCCGGCCGTCGTGCCGCGCAGCGACCTGCCGCGCGCGACCGCGCTGTCGACGTCCGCGAACCAGGCAGCGCAGATTCTCGGGCCCGCGTTCGGCGGGCTGCTGTATGGCATCGGTGCGCCCGCCGCGTTCGGCACGAGCGTGGTCGCGTTCGCGATCGCCGCGGTGCTGAGCGGCACGATTCCGCTGCGCAGCGCGCCGCCGGCACGCGAGCCGGTCACGCTGCGTTCGGTGTTCTCGGGCATCGCGTTCATCCGGCGCGAACCGGCGATCCTCGGCGCGCTGTCGCTCGACCTGTTCGCGGTGCTGTTCGGCGGCGCGACCGCGCTGCTGCCGATCTACGCACGCGACATCCTGCAGGTCGGACCGTGGGGGCTCGGCGCGTTGCGCGCGGCGCCGGCGGTCGGCGCGCTTGCGGGTACGCTGTGGCTCACGCGTTTTCCGCTGAAGGGGCGGCCGGGCCGCGCGATGTTCGGCGGCGTGATCGCATTCGGCATCGCGACGATCGTGTTCGGGCTGTCGAGGCATTTCGCGGTGTCGCTCATCGCGCTGGCGGCGTTGGGCGCGTCGGACGTGGTGAGCGTCGTCGTGCGCCTGTCGCTCGTCCAATTGCGGACGCCCGACGACATGCTCGGGCGCGTGAGCGCGGTCAACTCGTTGTTCATCGGCACGTCGAACCAGCTCGGCGAATTCGAATCGGGCGTGACGGCTGCATGGTGGGGCGCGCCGGCGGCGATCGTGGTCGGCGGCGCGGCGACGATCGCCGTGGCGCTCACGTGGATGCGCCTGTTTCCGACCTTGCGAAACATGACGTCGCTGGAACGCGATCATTGAGCAGCCGCGCTTACTGCAATCATTTCAAAATGCTTTCTTGTTTCAATCAAATACCGAACGGAATTCGGCTCGGATAATCGTCTGATTAATCAATTGGCCCACTGTCGTTTTCGGTTGGACCGAAGCGTCAGCCAGTTCGACGAGGCCCGAAAACGAAAAGGGGCCATTCCGTCAATGCCTTGCCGCACAAGGCCTCGGGCGGTATTCGGCCAATGAAACAGCGGATTTTAATTACGAAAACCCTGCTGACAATTACATATAACTTTCCGTAATTTTCTGAAACATAGTGCTTTCGTATGACGAAGCGGTTATCAATTGAAACCAAAAGAAATACATGGAATGATACCGATTCTCATTTCCGTGACCGGTGCGGCGACTGCCGCCGGTGACTCGTCAACCCTAGCCAGCTAGTGCCGTCGGCCTGATCGCCGGTGGCCCGCAAGCCATCGCATCCGTGCCTCGTGCGCGCGCATCGGCGCGTGTCCACGCGGGGCGGTTTCATTCCGACTGGATTTCCATGCTGAACAGGACCCCGTTCGCGAGCGCGCTCGCGCTGGCCTTTGCTTTGCCTATCGCTTCGCCCGCACTCGCTCAGAGCACGAGCGCCGAATCGTCGCCGGCCGTCGCCGCGAAACCGGGCGATGCGCCGCCGGCTGCCGCCGCCGCGCGCGAGACGCTGCCGACGATCAGCGTGTCGGGGCAGGCCGTGCAACAGGACTTCCAGGCCGAGCGCTCGACCGTCGGCGCGAAAACCCCGACCGCGTTGCGCGACATTCCGCAGTCGGTCACGGTGATCAACAAGGCGCTGATGGAGTCGCAAGGACTCACGTCGTTCCAGGACGCGCTGCGCAATGCGCCGGGCATCACGATCGGCGGCGCGGAAGGCGGGCAGATCGGCAACAACATCAACCTGCGCGGCTTCACCGCGCAGAACGACATCTATCTCGACGGCTTTCGTGACCGCAACCAGTACTACCGCGACACGTTCGACCTCGATTCGGTCGAGGTGCTGTATGGCCCGTCGTCGATGCTGTTCGGGCGCGGTTCGACGGGCGGCGTGATCAACCAGGTGTCGAAGAAGGCGAACCTGAAGCCGTCGGCCGAGGTGTCGACGACGATCGGCACCGACGACCGCTACCGCACGAGCGTCGACCTGAACCGGCCGCTGGGCGCGACGTCGGCGTTCCGCATCAACGCGTTCGGCCAGTCGCTTGGCTCGACGCGCGACGTGATGAAGAACAAGGACTACGGGATCGCACCGGAGCTGCGCTTCGGTATCGGCACGCCGACCGAGGTGACGCTGTCCGCGCTGATCCAGCACAACTACGACATGCCGGACTACGGCGTGCTCGCGGTCAACGGCCATCCGGCGCCGGTGCCGAAGAACACCTTCTACGGCCTCACCGACGACCGCACGATCCAGGACGTGCAGACCGTGTCCGCACGCATCGATCATCGCGTCAACGATGCGCTGACGATCAGCAACCGCACGTCGTTCTCGCACTCGATGACCGATGCGCGCGAGACGGCCGCGAACGCGGTGCTGAGCGGGCCGCTGTCGTCGAGCACCGCGCTGACGAACGGCAACTACACGTCGTTGCCGATGTCGGCGCTGTACGTGAAGCTCGCGAGCCACGACCGCGTGATCGAAAACCATTCGGTCGACAACGACACGATGGCGCATTTCAAGTTCGACACGGGCTTCGTGAAGCACGACCTGATCGCCGGTGTGGAGGTCGGCCACGACAGCTACACGAACCAGGCGTACACGCGCAGCGGTCTGCCGATCCTGTCGCTGATCAACCCGGCCTACCTGGCGTCGACGCCGACCAACGCGACGCAGACGCCGGCCAACCACGCCGAATCGGGCGCGACCACGCTCGCGGCGTACATGAACGACACGGTGTCGATCGGCCGTGACTGGAAATTCGTCGGCGGGCTGCGCTGGGATCGCTTCCAGGCGCATCTCGCGAACACGGTGAGCGCGCCCGGCTATACGTCGCAGACGAACTATTTCACGAGCGTGCGGGCCGGCGTGATCTACCAGCCGACCGAATCGCAGTCCTACTACTTCTCGTACGGCACGTCGTTCAACCCGTCGCTCGAGACGCTGACCGTCACGAACAACACGCAGAACCTGTCGCCCGAACACACGAAGTCGTACGAGGTCGGCGGCAAGTGGGATCTGCTGAACGACAACCTGTCGGTCACGTCGGCGCTGTTCCAGCAGGAGAAGAGCAACGCGCGCACGCAGACGTCGACGGGTGAATACCTGCTCGAAGGCGACATTCGCGTGCGCGGCTTCCAGGCGAGCGTGACGGGTCACATCACGCCGAAGTGGCAGGTGTTCGGCAGCTACACGTACATGAACGGCGTGATCCTGAGCGCGCGCGACGGCACGCAGGGCAAGACGCTCGCGAATACGCCGCGCAACACGTTCACGCTGTGGACCACGTATGCGTTCACGCCGCACTGGGAGATCGGCGGCGGCCCGACGTACATGTCGGGACGCTACGCGGCGAACACGGACTACGTGCAGGTGGGCGGCTACACGCGCTGGGATGCGACGGCCGCGTATCACGCGAAGCAGTGGGACCTGCGCCTGAACCTGCTGAACCTGACCAACAAGTTCTATTACGATGCGCTGATCCAGTCGGACGGCGGCCGTGCGGTGCCGGGCGTCGGGCGCACGTTCCTCGCGACGTTCGACTACCGGTTCTGAGCGACACGCACGCCGCCGCGCCATTCGATGAAAGAGGGGAAACGATGCTTGTACACATCCCGAACGTGCTGACGCCCGAGCAAGTGAGCATGGTGCGCGACCGGCTCGACCGCGCGGGCGACGCGTGGGTCGACGGCCGTGCGACGGCCGGCTATACGGGCGCGCCGGTCAAGCGCAACCAGCAGATCGCCGAGCATTCGCCGGTCGCACGCGAGCTGGGCGACGTGATCCTCGCCGCGCTCGAGCGCAATCCGCTGTTCATCAGCGCGGCGCTGCCGAACCAGGTCTATCCGCCGCTGTTCAACCGCTACGAAGGCGGGATGACGTTCGGCAGTCACGTCGACGGCGCGGTGCGCGTGCTGCCGAACGGCGTGAAGCTGCGCACCGATGTGTCCGTCACGCTGTTCCTGTCGGCGCCCGACGAATACGACGGCGGCGAACTCGTGATCGAGGACGCGTACGGCGTGCAGCAGGTCAAGCTGCCGGCGGGCGACATGATCGTCTATCCGGCGACGAGCCTGCACCAGGTCACGCCGGTCACGCGCGGCGTGCGCGTCGCGAGCTTCTTCTGGGTGCAGAGCCTCGTGCGCAGCGATGCGCAGCGCGCGCTGCTGTTCGACATGGACACCGCGATCCAGCGGCTCAACGCGAGCGGCGCCGATGCGCAGGCGTGCCGCAGCCTGGTCGGCTGTTATCACAATCTTTTGAGAATCTGGAGCGAAACGTGAGCGTTGCCGATCCCATTGAAATCGATACGGCGCCCGTGTCGCCCGCGTCACGCATTGCGTCGGGCGCGCGTCCGGCCGGCGCCGGCGGCACGCGATCGAGCCGCGGTACGTTCATCAAGTGGCTGCGCAAGGTGCACGGCTGGATCGGCCTGTGGGGCGCTGCGCTCGGCCTGCTGTTCGGTGCGACGGGGTTCCTGCTGAATCACCGCGCGCCGCCGCTGCGGATCCAGACCGGTGCGCCGCATGTGGAGACGTTGCGGCTCGACGTGCCCGACCCGGAACCCGCTTCGCCGCTCGCGCTCGCGCAATGGTTGCGCGGGCAACCGGATCTGCATTTGCCGGAACGGATGGGGCGCGTGCAGAAGGAACCCGAGCATCCGGTCGCATGGGGCGACCGCGAGACCGTGCAGCCCGAGCACTGGCAGCTCGTGTTCGCGTCGCCGCGTGAAAGCGTCGCCGTCGACTACTGGGTCGGCAGCGACACGATGACGCTCAAGCGCACCGACAACACCACGCTCGCGTGGCTGACGAACCTGCACAAGGGCGTCGGGATGAGCATCGGCTGGGTGCTGCTCGTCGACACGCTCGCGGGCGCGTTGATCCTGCTGTCGCTGACGGGCGTGCTGTTGTGGACCGAACTGAACAAGCGCAAGACGATCGGCGCGGTGCTCGTGATCGGGTCGATCGTCGCGATCGTGTGTGCGGCCGGCGCCTAACGGGTAACGCGCGGGTGACGCGCGGGTGACGCCCGGGTTGACGCTCAGGCGCCGGCGTCGCGCGTGACCTGCACGGCCGTGCCGTAGCAGATGACTTCCGTGATGCCCGATCCGATCTCGGTCGAATCGTAGCGCATCGCGACGATCGCATTCGCGCCGAGCTTGCGCGCATCCGCGAGCATCTTGTCGAACGCCTGCTGGCGCGCCTTCTCGCACAGCGACGTATAGAGCGTGATGTTGCCGCCGAAGATGGTCTGCAGCGCCGCGCCGAACGAGCCGACGATCGAGCGCGAACGCACGACGATGCCCTGTGCGACGCCGAGCGAGCGCGCCGTCGTATGGCCGGCCAGGTCGAACGCGGTCGTGACGCGCTCGGGCGTGAGATCGCCGAGTGAGCGGGAGAAATCGGTCATGGCGGGGCACGGTGGTGCGGAAGTGATCGAACGACGATTCTATCCGGAACCGGAAACGCGTTCGAACGGGCGCGCATGCCACGCGCGCCCGGTGCGGCCCGAGCCGGCCGAGGCGCGGTCAGGGTTTGACAGCCGCGCTGCCGTCGCCGCCGAGATCGACCGCATATGCGAGCGCCAGCTTGCCGAACTTCAGCGCGTGGTTCGCCTGCCGATCCGAATTCTCCAGCGTGTCGTTCACGGTGTGGATGTAGGGACTGTCGTTCTGGTCAGCCTCGAACGGGAACGACGCCGGATAGCCCTGCGCATTCCACGACGCGTGATCCGAGCACGCATACCCGCACTGCGACGTGCCGATCGCGAGTTCCGGCAGGTAGGTCTTCGCCAGGTTCGTCAGGTAGGTGTTCTGCGCGGCGTTCGTGTAGTCGGTGATCAGGTAGATGTCTTTCGGATCGCCCTTGTAGTTCGTCATGTCGAGTTGCAGCACGCCGATCACGTTCGCATTCTGCGCGCGGAACTGCTTCGCGATCGCCTTCGAGCCGAGCAGGCCGGCCTCCTCGGCCGCGTATCCGACGAACTTGATCGTCCGCTTCGGCCGATAGTCGTTCGCGAGCAGTACTCGCAGCGCTTCGGTCAGGCTGGCGATGCCGGAAGCATCGTCGTCCGCGCCGGGCGAGCGCGTGTTTTCCGTCGTGCGGCCGACCGTCGAATCGAGGTGGCCGCCCAGCACGACCGTGCCCGCGGCCGGATCGCTACCGCGAATCGTCAGGATCACCGATTTTTGCGGGAAGCCCGTATGCGCGAACTGTTCGACGGTGATGTCGGCGCGCGAGCCCGCCAGTTGCTTCCACTGCAGCGCGAGCCAGTCGGACGCGGCAACGCCATGCGACGTCGTGTAATAGCGGTTCGTGAAGCCGGACAGCGACGTGATCGTGCCGACGATGTTGCTGGCCTGCAGTTGCTGGATCCAGGTCCCGATCCGCGGCGCGTTCGACACCGTGTAGGCGGGCAGGGCGGCCTGCTTCGCGACCGCCGCCGATACCGGCCGCAAGGCCTGGCGCGCGTCGTCGAACGAGTCGTGCACGATGTAGCCGGGCCCGTGGCCGCGCGCACGGTGTACCGCGTGGGCCAGCTCGCCGAGCCGGGAATCGTCGATCTCGACGATATGCACGGTTTCGCGGCGCACGGCGCCGTCGGCCGCCCGGCCGGCGTCGAGCGCCGTGCTGTATTGCGCGGTTGCGCTTGCATCGATGCGTTGAAGCTGTCGGAACGCGGTGTCGCCGAGCGTGATCCACACGGGCGCGGCCTGTGCGGCGGCGCTCAGCAGCATGCCGCCCAGCGCGGCGCTCAGGCGGGTCAATGTCAGAGTAGGCATGTTCGATCTCGTGAGGGTAGCGATGTCGAGAAAAAGGGCGCGCCGCAGGTCGTGCGGCGCCCCCGCCTGCTGCGGAATTACGACTTCTGCGGTACGGTCACGCCGTACGTGCAGCTCTTGTTGTACGCATTGCCGATCGCCGTGAGCTGCGCGCTGCTGTAGCCGAGCGCGGCCGCGGCCGTCAGCACGGCCTGCGCGGCCGCCTTCTGGTTCGTCGAGCTGTTGGTCATCGACAGCCCCTTCAGGAACGCCTTGTCCATCGCCTGCGCGCCGATCGCGTCGCGCGCGACGAGGTTGCACGAAGCCCAGTACTGGCCGGCGGTATGGATCTCCGCGCCACGTGCCTGCGCGTAGGTGCGCCCGACGTTCCAGTTCGTCACGCGGCCGCCCCAGTATTCGTTGTGGCCGTCCCAGTTGTAGACCCAGTGATACTGCGCGTCCGACGGGCTCCACTGATTGAAGTCGCGGCTGTACGCGGCGGCGAGATAATCGCCCGTGCCTTCCGACAGGCCTTCCTGTTGCGACAGGCCGCCGTTGGTCACCCAGTCGTGGATGCCGTGGCCGAGTTCGTGGATCACGACGTCCGCATCTTCCGCGTCGTCGACGCCGCCCTGACCGAAGGTCAGCCGGCCGCTGCTCGACGAGTACGACGAGTTGTCGTCGCCCGATTCGCCGTGCGGGTCGTACTGCACGCCGCCCGTGTACTGGTACGGCAGCGCCTTGATGCCGAGCGTCTGGTTCACGTAGCGCAGGAACGTGTCGATGTGGTAGTACACGTTCACCGCTTCGAAATACAGGTTGCCGCGCGTGAATTCGAACGCCGGCGTCGCCTGCGCCGGGCACGCGTTGTCGCGTGGCGCATCGAAATCGACGCACGACGCATACGGGCCCGACAGCGTGTAGCGCGAGCCCGACTGCGCGAGATCCTTCAGCGTCACGCGCACGCGCGCGGCCGTGAGCTGCGTGGAATCGACGTCGTTGTTGTCCTTGTAGCCCGTGCTGCCGTAGCTGCTTTTCGTCGAAGACAGCGGATCCGGCCGGAACACGAAACCGGTGCCGTCGGTCGCATAGAACGCCTTGTCCTCGGCGCGCAGCACTTCGCCGCTGCCCGCGTCGATCAGCAGTTCCCAGTCGCCCTTCGGGCCGTCCTGCGGGCGGCCGCGTACCTTCCACGCGGTATGCGTGCCGGCCTTGTCGACGAACGCGACGAGTTGCGCATCGAGGTGCGTGAAGCCGCTTACGCCGAGATACGAGCGGGCACGGTCGAGCGCCTGCTGCTGGTCGACCGCCTGCGCCTTGCGCGCGGTGGCGATCACGCCGCTGATCGTGTTGCTCGCGACGTACAGGATGCGGCCGTCCTTCGCGACGGTCACCGCGATCTCGCTGCCGTACACGGGCAGCCCGGCCGCCTGCTGCTGGAAGCGCACGACGGTGAAGTCGGCGTCGTTGCGCTCCGACGTCACCACGAGGCTCGCCAGCGCGGCCGCGTCGAGCCCGAGCTGCGTCGCCTGCGACGCGACGAAGTCGCGTGCGGTGGCGGCGGGCGTGGCGGCCGCCTTCTTCGCGTGATACGCGGGGTTGTACAGCGTGACGGCGACGCCGTCGGCGCGGAACTGCCCGGCGGCCGTATCGGTCTTGGCGGCGGCCGGCGCCGATGCGACGCCGCGTGTCAGGCTTTCGCGCAGGCTCGACGCCTGCGGGTTCGCGACCTTGGAATCGGCCGCGCTGCCGCCGACGATGCCGAAACCGAGCGCGAGACCCAGGGCGAGCGGCAATGCTTTGCGTGATGTCTGCATACGTGATCCTCATCTCAACGGTTGGACACGCCCGCGCGCTTGTGGCGAGCAGGCACGACACGGCCCGCGCGCCGGCTCGATGGAACCGGTGCGGCGAAGCGGTGCTGGGAGCATCGACTGACTAAGGACGACTAAGCGTCAGGTCGAAACGAATCGGGAAGGAGTGGCGGCGGGGAAGCGAACGGAAGGCAGGTGCGGCGACGGCGAAGCGAGCATCGTCATGTCATACCCCTCGGATCGGCATTGATATCGGTTTGGCAGCCTGCGTGGCGCGACGTGCGCGGCCCCGGGCTCTCATCTCCTTAGGGCTGCCTATCTAATTGCGAGGTATGTTACAGAACATTTTCAGCGATATTGCAAATTATTTTCGAAGGCTGCTTCGGTCCGTCGATCATTCGTCGGCATTGTTCAGCGAATGGCGGCAAACGCAGCCGGCGCGCGCAATAGCGCGCCGGATTGTACGCAAAAGCAGCGCCGTTCAGCGCGTCGCGCGGCGGTCGCTGCGCGGGCTCACGCCGAATCGCGAGCGGTACGTGCGCGAGAAATGCGACGGCGATTCGAAGCCGCACGCGACGCACACCGACGTGATGCTCATGTCGGTCTGCTGCAGCAGCTCGCGCGCACGGTCGAGGCGCAGGTTCAGGTAGAAGTGCGTCGGCGTGTCGTTCAGCGTCGCGCTGAACAGCCGTTCGAGCTGGCGCCGCGTGACCGATACCTCCTGCGCGAGGGCGTCGGAGCCGAGCGGGCTCTCCATGTGCCGCTGCATCGTGCCGATCACCTGGATCAGCTTGCGGTTGTGCACGCCGTAGCGCGCGGCGATCTCGAGCCGCTGGCTGTCCGAACGCTGCCGGATGCGGCTGACGACGAACTGCTCGGAGATCGCCGCCGCGAGCTCGGCGCCATGCCGTCGGCCGATCAGGTCGAGCATCATGTCGATCGACGCGGTGCCGCCCGCGCAGGTGATGCGCCGCTCGCCGATTTCGAACAGCTCCTGCGTCACGTTCAGGCCCGGGTAGCGTTCGCGGAACGCGGCAAGCGCTTCCCAGTGCAGCGTGAGCGTTTGCGATGCGTCGAACAGCCCGGCTTCCGCGAGCACGAAGCTGCCGGTATCGATGCCGCCGAGCGTCGCGCCATGGCGATTCTGGCGGCGCAGCCAGTCGGCGAGCGCGCGGTCGTAGCACACGAGCGGATCGAAGCCCGCGACCACGAACACCGTCTCGACCTGCGCGACGTCCGCGCACGCGGCTTCGGCCGCGACCGGGATGCCGTTGCTCGCGGCGACGGGCGCGCCGTCCGCGCTGATTACGTGCCAGCGGTACAGCTCGGTGCGAAACCGGTTCGCGACGCGCAACGGTTCGACCGCGGACATGAAGCCGAGCGCGGAGAAGCCGGGCAGCAACAGGAAATGGAAATCCTCTGGCATCGGGGCGTGGGGTGGAATCGGGTGGGCGTCGCGCACCGCGCGGCACGGTGCCGCGAGCGGCCGGGCAGGTGCACACCGCGCCCGGCTCGCGGGAGCCGAACGTTCAACATGGGATTATCGCGGGTTTTGCGGGCGGTCAGCGCGTTTTTGCGCCGCGCACCGTCCGGCGCGCCGTCGTCGAAGGCAGTTCGCCGAACTGGGCCTTGTAGGCGTTCGCAAAATGCCCGAGGTGGATGAACCCCCAGCGCGCGGCCGCTTCGCTGATCGGCAGGTCGGACTGCCGCGTGTCGAGCAGCAGGCGCCGCACCTGCGCGAGGCGCAGCGAGCGCGTGTAGTTCAGCGGGCCAGTTTGCGCGACCGACTGGAAGCTGTTCTGCATCGTGCGCCGGCTCACGCGCAGTTGCGTGCACAGGCTCAGGATGTCGACGGGCGCCTCCGGGTGCTCGATCACGTAGTCGTGCACGCGGCGCACGATGTCGGCGTGGCACGCATGGGTGAGACGGTTCGGCGGCTCCGGCATCCGGTACGTGAGGAGATCGACGAGCACGTTGCCGACTTCGCCGCGCAATTCGGACTGCGCGCGCGCCGCGTCGAACGTATCGGGTGCCGACAGCACGCGCTCGAGCAGCGTCGCGAGCTGGACGCTCGCGCGTTCGCGCGCGGTGACCGGCACATCGACGACGCCGCGCCGCAGCGCGCGCTCGTCGAGCCGGACATCGGCGGCATCCTCGATCTGCTGCATCAGCGTGGAATCGACGACCACGCCGATCAGCGACATGTCGTCCGGTGAATGGAGTTCGAAAGGCGCGCCGCCGCGCGCCATCACGATCGTGCCGCGCTCCATGCGCGCATCGCCGAATGCGAAGGTGCCCGAGCCGGTGAGCGGCATCCCGAACACCGTGTGTCCGGGCGGCAGGCGCCCGCGCTGGATGATGCGCACGTTCGCCGTTTCCTGGAACAGCTGTACGCCGTCGAGCACCGCGTGCTTGACCGCACTGCGATACGAGCCGGAGCCGATCTGGTCGTAACGCTGATCCCAGCCGCGCAGCGCCTCGGCATGCCGGTCTGCGTCGTCGAACATCTGGTGAAACACGAGCACGGCGCCTCCGGTGGTCGTTCGGACCGCGCAAGATTAAACCGACCGCACGGTCGGCGCAATACGGACGAGCGCTATTCCAGCGCGGGTTTTTGAGGGGTCGGAAGGTGTCGACCCGCGGTGCCTTTCAGGCGGTTTTCCAATGTCCCGAATCGGCACGCACGCGTTGCCGGTCCGGGTGCTGAACCGATTTATTGTCGAACTACAGTCGCCCCACATAACGTGAATCCCAACTGGAGGCGACATGAGAGCAAGGCGACGCACCGCGTTTTTCGCGGCGACGCTGGCGTTCGCGGCGGCGTGGGCCGGGCGCGCAGACGCAACGGAAAAGCCCGAGGAACTCGTCGTGCAAAAGATGCCGCCGTGGCATCCGCACGAGGTGTACGTCGTCGACATCGCGATGCCGACGATGACCGACGGGCGCATCTACGTGTACGACGCCGACGCGAAGAAGCTGCTCGGGCAGATCGACGGCGGCTTCGCGCCCGGCCTCGCGATCTCGCCCGACCACAAGACGAGCTTCATCGCGACGACCTATTTCTCGCGCGGCTCGCACGGCACGCGCACCGACGTCGTCGAGATGACCGACAACACGACGCTCGATCACAGCGGCGAGATCGTGATTCCGGCGAAGCACGGGCAGCACGTGCCGTCGCCGTACAACACCGCGTTCAGCGCGGACGGCAAGCGGCTGTACGTCGCGAACATCACGCCGGCCGCGTCGGTGACGGTGATCGACGCCGTGTCGAAGAAGGTGCTGTCGGAGATCGACACCGCGGCATGCGTGCTCGCGTATCCGTCGGGGAACGACCGCTTCACCGCGCTGTGCGAAAGCGGCAAGGCGCTGACCGTCACGCTCGACGCGAACGGCAAGGAGATGAAGCGCACGATGTCCGATGCGTTCATCGATGTCGACAACGATCCGGCCTTCATCAACGCGTCGCGCTACAACGGCGGCTATCTGTTCACGACGTATCACGGCCACGTGCGCAGTGCCGATTTCAGCGGCGACAAGCCGGCATTCGGCAAGCCGTGGTCGTTGCTGACCGACGCCGAGCGCGCCGAAGGCTGGCGCCCGGGCGGCATGCAGCAGACGGCCGTGCAGGTGAAGCAGCATCGCTACTACGTGCTGATGCACAAGGGCGGCGACGGCACGCACAAGGATCCCGGCACGCAGGTGTGGGTCTACGACCTGAAGACGAAACAGCGCGTCGCGCGCTGGGATCTCGCGCAGCAGAAGGTCGATCCGCTCGTGTCGATCCAGATCAGCGAGGACGACAAGCCGCTGTTCTACGGGCTGACGGGCACGTCCGACCTCGTCGTGATGGACGCGCGCACCGGCAAGCGGCAGCACGTCGAGAAGCAGATCGGCAGTACGTCGACGCTGCTCGTGAACCCGTGAGGCCGCGATGACGCTCGATCCCGTACTCGCCACCAGCGCGCAAGCCGGCGCGGCCGTCGTCGTGCTGCTCGGCGCCTTCGCGAAGGTGCGCCGGCCGACGGCGTTCCGGCAAGCGCTCGCCGGCTATCGCCTGCTGCCCGATGCGCTCACCGCGCCCGCCGCGTTCGCGATTCCGCTCGCGGAAGCGGCCTGCGCCGCGGCGCTGCTGTTTCCCGATACGCGCATGACCGGCGCGCTCGGCCTGATCGCGTTGCTGCTCGTCTTCGCGGCCGGCATGACGATCAACATCCTGCGCGGCCACACCGACATCGACTGCGGGTGTTCCGGCTTTGCCGCCGCGCGCGCGGATGCGCCGCGCGGCATCGGCTGGCTGCATGTCGCGCGCGTGCTGCTGCTCGTCGCGCTGGCCGCGACCGCGCTCGTCGAGCCGGGCGGCCGCGCGATCGTATGGTTCGACTACCTGACGCTGTTCTCTTCCGTGCTGCTGATCGTCTGCGCGCTGCTCACCGTCGACGTGCTGCTCGCCAACGTACCTCGCCTTTCCCACCTGAGGAATTCATGATGCAAACCGCTCTCACCGTTTCCACCGCGTTGCTGTGGATCGCCGTCCTCGCGCTCGGCGCGATCTGCCTCGCGCTCGTGCGCCAGATCGGCATCCTGTACGAACGCATCATGCCGGCCGGCGCATTGATGATCGACAAGGGCCCGGCAGTCGGCGCGATCGCGCCGACGTTCGAGCTGACCGACATTCGCGGTTCGCGGATCAAGGTCGGCGGCATCGATGCGGCGGGCAAGGCGACGCTGCTGTTCTTCCTGTCGCCGACGTGCCCGGTCTGCAAGAAGCTGCTGCCGCTGTTGCCGTCGCTGCTGGCGAGCGAATCGACGCCGGTGAACATCGTGCTCGCGAGCGACGGCGAGCTCGACGAACACACGCGCTTCGCGCAGAAGCACGACCTCGCGCGCTTCCCGTACGTGCTGTCGCAGGAGCTGGGCCTCGCGTATCAGATCGGCAAGCTGCCGTACGCGGTGCTGCTCGACGACACCGGCACCGTGCGTGCAAAGGGGCTCGTCAACACGCGCGAGCATCTCGAGAGCCTGTTCGAAGCGAAGGAGCGGGGCGTTGCATCGCTGCAGCAGTTCGTCCATGGCGATCACGGCCACGGCGGTCACGAAGAGCACGCGCAGCACGCGTGATCGGCCGACCCTCTTTCAACGTCAACGGAGAACAACCCCATGGGCCTGTTTGATTCATGGTTCGAACGATCGGCGCGCGGCGTCGCGCAGCATAGTTCGCGGCGCAGCGCGATGGCGAGGCTCGGCAAGGTGCTGGTGGGCTCGGCGATGCTGCCGCTGCTGCCCGTCGATCGCACTGCGTATGCGGCCGACGCGGCGTCGGGCGCGTCGGCGGCTTCCGGCGCCGCTGCGTCGGGCGCGAGCGACGATCCGATGAGCTGCGATTACTGGAAGTACTGCGCGATCGACGGCTGGCTGTGCAGCTGCTGCGGCGGCACGTCGAGCAGCTGCCCGCCGGGCACGACGCCGTCGCCGATCACGTGGATCGGCACGTGCCGCAATCCGCACGACGGTTCGGACTACATCGTGTCGTACAACGACTGCTGCGGCAAGACGTCGTGCGGCAAGTGCTTCTGCAACCGCAACGAGCGCGAGAAGCCGCTGTACAAGCTGTCGCTGAACAACGACATCAACTGGTGCATGGCGAACGGCAATTCGAATTACCACTGTTCGGTTTCGGTCCTGCTGGGGGCGGCAAAGCAATGAAAGTAATGCAAGCTGGAAAGATCGTTGTCGCATGCGTGGCGGCTGTTGCGGGGTTTGCGTTGCCCGGTTTTGCCGGTGCGCAGCAGGCCGTCCATTACCCGGCGGGCAAGAGCCTGTTCGACGCGCAGTGCGCGGTGTGCCACCAGGCCGGCGGCAAGGGGCAGGACGGCCTCGCGCCGCCGCTGACCGAGTACCCGGGCAAGTACGCGACGGCCGACGCGGGCCGCGCGCAACTCGTCGCGACGCTGTTGCACGGGATGTTCGGCGAGATCAACGTGCACGACAAGCGTTACAACTTCAAGATGCCGTCGTTCGCGAGCGCAAGCGATGACGACATCGCGAACGTGCTCAACTACGTCGTGTTCGATCTCAACGACAAGCACGGCGACGCGAAGCCGTTCACGGCGGCCGACATTCGCGCGGCGCGTGCGAAGGAGATGGACGGCACGGCCGTTCACGCGCAACGTGCCGTCGTGACGAAGGGGCTCGGGCTGTGAATGCCGTGTGCATTCGGCGGCGTGGCGGCCGGCGTGCGGCGGCGTGGCCGATCGGGACGTTCATCGCACGCCGTCTGCTTTCGTTGCCGACGGTGGTCGCGGCCACCGCGTGTGCGATTGCGGTACCTGCACATGCCGACGGCGCGGCCGACGCGACGCTCGCGCGACAGCACTGGGTGCTCAACTGCATGGGCTGCCACACGGCGACGGGCGGCGGCATTCCGGGCAAGGTGCCGCCGCTTGCGAACTCGCTCGGTTATTTCACGCATCTGCCGGCGGGGCGCGAGTACGTGATGCGCGTGCCGGGTGCATCGAATTCGGCGCTGTCGGACCAGGATCTCGCCGACGTGCTCAACTGGGTGCTCACGACGATGAACCGCGAGGCGCTGCCGCGCGATTTCAAGCCTTATACGGCAGCCGAAGTCGCCGCGCATCGACGGCCGGCGTTTTCCGACGTCGCGACGGTGCGTGCCGGGTTGGTTCGCGCGCTGCGGGAGCGCGGGATCGACGGTGTGTCCGACCGGTACTGATTGTGCGCGCGATAGCGTTGTGCCGATTCAGTGCGGTGGTGGCAGACGTTTGAAGCGGCTCCACAGCTTCTTCAATGTCTGATGATCGGCCGCGGCGCGCGCGGCCAGAAAGCCTCGCGCGAAGCCCGCGCCCGGCGCGGCGTCAGGCGACGTATCGGGCAGCGCCTTCAGAAGCTTGTCCGCGACAACGGCATCGTTACGCCAGCCCAGATCGTCCTGAAGCGCGGTCAGCGCGTCGACATACGATCGGACGGCCCGCTTGCGGCACAGCGACGCGAAGAATTCAGTCGCGTATCGAACCTTCTTCGCCGCGATGCGGGCGCGGTGGCGACGATGATCGTCCAGATCGGCCAGCCGCTTGCCGCGCTTGATCAGTTTCCTGTGCCGACGACGCAGCACGTCACCGGCGAACGGCCTCGCCGGCTGCATGATCGTATCGCGCTGTTCGTCGGACATCCCCTGTCGCCAGCCTTTTTGGCTCAACCATGACGCGAGCTGCAACGCGAGCCGCGTGTAGCGAACCGATCCGACTGCCGCGGCCGCGCGCTGCCGGTTCTCGACGGCAATGTGCTCGCACGCTTCGCGCACCGGATGGATCTCATCCGGAATGCCGTTCGTACCGGCCTGGTCGAGCGTCGTTCCCGCAAGGACCTCCCAGTCACGCGCAGCGCCGAGCTCGGCGGCGATCCAGCGCAGCTCGTCGTCGAGGCCGGGATACGCGGGAATCACTTTCGCAAACAGGTCGAGCGCCGAGCGCAAACGACGAAGCCCCACTCGCATCTGATGGACGCTCGACGGATCGTGGCCGGACTCGACGCCACGCTCGTTGGCGTGGACCTGGTCCAGACAGTTGCGCGCGATTCGGCAAAATGCGTCTTCGATCGAATCGCGTTTCTTCAGTTGTACCGGTTGGGCCTTGACGGCAGGGCGGTGCTCGGCAACCAGCAGTCCGTAGCCGAGATCGGCCTTGCTCTCGCGATCGATGCGCAACGGCACGATTTCCAGCAATTCCAGCGCGACGCCGTACAGGCTTTCAGGCCGGCCCCGTTTCAGCTCCAGTTCGACAGCGGCGATTGGGACCGAATTCGACTCCGCCTCCACGGTCCCTTTGTCGAGCGCAACCTCGACTTCATCGCCGGACGGCAAGCGCAGCGGTATAACCGAACGCTTGATCCGCGTGACGAATACGGGCTGGAGCTGGGCCGCCGTAGCCTCGTCGCGAACCAGCGTGCCGCAGTCGCTGTCAGCGGGCATTTGGTCGCGCAGCCGCGCCAGATCGGGGAGGTCGCCGTCGACGGGCGTCTCGAACTCATCCCGTTCGAACAAGCCGGCCTGCACTGATCCTTCCAGCTTCAACGTCTGGATTCGCTTGTTGCCGATCGCGCGTACCCGCAGAGAAGCCCCGCACCCGTGAAATGCAAGTGCGGATGTATCGAAGTACGTGCTCTTCAGCAGCTGAGGCGCCTGGGCGCCGTTGGACCGCGCGAGCAATGGCGCGCGGCGCAGCTTGTCGAGATCCTTGACGGAAACCCGTAGCTTCAACTCCCGTTCCATATCGCCTCCGATGTGGCACCTGACTATCAGACTACACCGCAGCGGCGGGACTGCCGACGCTTCCCGTCGTGCGCATTCGCGTCGAGATGATCGCGCGCAGCGGACGCGACTTCACACGCTGAATCGTCCCTTTTCCGTTTTAAGCGCTTGCTCTCACTGGCGTGGCCCAGGTACGGCTGTCCGGCCGTCACGCATTGATCTGAGCGATCCGTTTTCAACCCGGTGCTTCGTCTTCCCAGTCGTGCCACACGACCTGATGCGTTTTCAGATAGCCGCTTACCGCCTCACCAATCGTCGGAAAGAAGTGGCTTTCGCCGAACATGCCAAACAAGCCGTAATGCTTGAGGCTGTCTTTCACGGGGCCTTTCAGCTCCGCGAAGACCAGCTTCACCTGCTGCGCCGCCAGCTCGCCATGCAGCCGTTCGAGTACATCGGCGGCGGTCAGGTCGATATCGGTCACGGGCTCCGCCGCGATGACGATCCAGCGCGCCGGCTGGGGCGATTCGTCGACAGCGCGCAGCACGCGCTCACGAAAGATCTCTCCGTTGGCGAAAAAGAGCGGCGCATCCCAGCGCAGCAGCACGAGCCCGGGCACGCGCCGCGCTTCCGGATGGCGTGACACGTCGTGATAGCCCTTCATGCCGTCGACCCGCCCGAGCACGGCATCGTAAGGTCGCCACGCACGCCATAGAAACGACAGCACGGTGAGCAGCAGCGCCAGTGCAATGCCGTTCACGACACCAAGGACCGTAACGCCGACGAAGCACACCACCGCCAGCACGAACTCGCTCTTGCGCAGACGATAAAGCCGCATGACGCCCCGCACCTCGATCATGTTCAGGCATGCGGCAATCACGACGGCAGCCAGCGCGGATTGCGGCGTGTGCGACAGCGCGCGTGGCGCGAACAGGAGCAGCGCGGCGACGACGGCGGCGGCCACCACACCCGTCGCCTGCGTCTTTGCGCCCGCCGCCTCCGCGACCGGGGTGCGCGAGCCGCTCGCGCTCACCGCGAATCCTTGCACCAAGCCGGCGGCGATGTTCGACAGCCCGAGCGCGACGCATTCGTGATTCCGGTCCACGCTGGTGTTGTTGCGCAATTCGTAGGTACGTGACAACACGCTGATATCCGTGAACGAAACGAGCGCGATCGCCGCTGCGCTACCCGCGAGATGCAGCCAGTCGTCGAGCGTCACGTGCGGGATGCGCGGCACGGGCAGGCCTTGCGGGACCGCGCCGACGGTCGCGACGCCCGCGCGCCGGGACAGATCGAACCACATCACTACCACCGTCGCGCCCGCCACGGCGAGCAGCACGCCCGGCACTTTCGGCCAGAGCCGTTTGAAGACGAGTATCAGCACGAGCGCGGCGACGCCGAGCGCCAACGATGTCGCGTTCACCCTCGATGCCGCGATGCCTTCGATCACGTCGCGCACTTTCTCGACGAACGATTCGCCATGGCCTTGGTATCCCAGCAGCTTGGGTAGCTGTCCGATGCTGATCGTCAGCATGATGCCGTTCAGGAAACCGTGCCGGATGGGCAGTGACAGCAGCTCGGTGACGAATCCGAGCCTGAGCGCCCCGACCGCGATGCAGATCGCGCCCGCGAGTATCGCAAGCGCCCCGGCAAGGGCCAGCCCGCGCGTGGAATCGCCGTGAGCAAGCGGCACGATGCTTGCGGCGATCAATGCGACCAGCGCGGAGTCGGGGCCGAGAACGAGGATGCGGCTCGGGCCGAAGAGGGCATACGCCAGCATCGCGGCAAACGATGCATAGAGGCCGCTGACGGCGGGCAGGCCCGCTGCGTTCGCATACGCCATGCCGGCAGGCACGAGAACGGCGCTGAGCGTGACGCCGGCAAGCAGATCGTGCGGCAGCCACGGCAATTGATAGCCACGCACCGCGGCGAGGCCGGTGATCCACCGCAGCGGGCCGGCAGCGGGCTTGCGAGTCGATTGGACCGTAGGTGGGCGGGCACGGCTTTTCATGTTCATCGCGGCGTGTCAGGGAACCCGGGCGGAATCGTTCGCCACCTCCGCCTCTGCCATTGAAGATTACGTTCCCGTGTCATCGGAGAGCAAGCGCGGTTTCACGATGTTGCGTTTCGATGCGCGGGTTTTACGTGGGCGCCAATCGCCGGACGAGCCGGCGTCAATCTCGTGCCGTTCTCATGACGCACCACAACACACCAAAATCCCAAGCATCAGACGGCTTTCGTTAGAATCGGTCGTCGTCGAATCAAAAACGCGGATTTGCACAGGCGTGGAGGCATCGCGTCACCAATACCGCTCGCTCTCACCCCATGGCTCATCCTTTACCGGAGGCGAACGTGCCAGGATTACTTCCCGATGTCGACCGCGACGGGCTCCTCGAATATTCGGTGGTGTACACCGACCGGTCGATCAATCACATGTCGCAGCGCTTCCAGGGCGTCATGCGCGATATTTCCGCCGCGCTGAAGAAAGTCTACAACGCGAAGGCGGCCGTCATCGTCCCCGGCAGCGGGACGTTCGGCATGGAAGCCGTGGCACGGCAGTTCGCGACGAACAAGAAGTGCGTGGTCATCCGCAACGGCTGGTTCAGTTACCGCTGGTCGCAGATTTTCGACATGGGCAGCATTCCGTCCGAATCGATCGTGTTGAAAGCGCGCCCGGTCGAAGCGGGAAGGCAAGCCGCCTTTGCACCGGCTCCGATCGACGAAGTCGTCGCCACGATTCGCGAGCACAAGCCGGATCTGGTCTTCGCTGCGCACGTCGAAACCGCATCCGGGATGATGTTGCCCGACGCCTATCTGCGCGCGGTGGCCGACGCCGTGCACGCGGTCGGCGGCATGTTCGTACTGGATTGCATCGCGTCCGGAACGATCTGGGTCGACATGGAGAAGAGCGGCGTCGATGTGCTGATCAGCGCGCCGCAAAAGGGCTGGAGCGCGTCGCCGGGTTGCGCGCTGGTCATGCTCGGCCCGCTCGCCCGCGAGCGCATCGACGCGACGACCAGCACCAGTTTTGCGTGCGATCTGCGCAAGTGGCTGCAGATCATGGAAGCCTACGAGAACGGCGGCTTCGCGTATCACGCGACGATGCCCACGGACAGCCTCGCGACGCTGCGCGACGTCATCAAGGAAACCGAAGCATACGGCTTCGACAAGGTGAGGGCGGAGCAGCTGGAACTCGGCACGCGGATTCGTGCGTTGCTGGCCGAGAAGGGGTTCAGGAGCGTTGCCGCCGAGGGCTTCGAGGCGCCGGGCGTCGTGGTCAGTTACACGGACGATGACGACATCCGCTCCGGCAAGAAATTCGCCGATGTCGGCATGCAGATCGCGGCCGGCGTGCCGCTTCAATGCGACGAGCCGGCGGATTTCAAGACCTTCCGTATCGGCTTGTTCGGTCTCGACAAGCTGCATGATGTCGATGCCGCGGTTGCGAGGTTTGCCAGTGCGCTGGAGCGGGTTCTGTAGGGCGTTGGTTCAATCGCGTTGGCTTGCCGATCGTATCCGGTGACGATTCCCGCCCACTGCCCCGACGGGGCCGGCCGCAGCCGACCCCCGTCAAGCGATTGCATCAACAGCAATCAAGCAGCCGCGTTCCGATTCGCCTCGATCACCGTCAACGCCGTCATGTTGACGATCCGCCGCACCGTCGCACTCGACGTGAGAATGTTCACCGGTGCATTGACCCCGAGCAGGAACGGTCCCACGGCAACGTTGCTGCCGGCTTCGGTCTTGAGCAGGTTATAGGCAATATTCCCCGCATCGACGTTCGGACACACGAGCAGGTTCGCCGCGCCCTTGAGCGGCGACATCGGCAGCAGCCGCGCCCGCAGCCCTTCATCGAGCGCGCAGTCGCCATGCATCTCGCCATCGGCCTCGATATCCGGCGCCTGCGCGCGAATGATCTCCAGCGCTTGCCGCATCTTCACGCCCGAAGCCGCGCTCCCCGAGCCGAAGTTCGATCGCGACAGCAGCGCAGCCTTCGGCGTCAGATTCAGCCACTCCATCTGCCGCGCCGCGGCGATCGTGAATTCCGCGATCTGCTCCGCATCGGGATTGTCGTTGACGTGCGTATCCACCAGCGCGACCGTCCGCTGATTGAGCAGCAGGATATTCATCGCCGCGTAGGTCGATGCATCGGGCTTCCTGCCGATCACTTCGTCCACGAACCGCAGGTGATTGTGATATTCACCGACCGTCCCGCAGATCATCCCGTCCGCATCGCCGAGCCGCACCATCATCGCGCCGATCAGCGTCAGGCGACGCCGCATTTCGACGCGCGCCATTTCCTTCGAAATCCCGTCGCGGCAGCGCAGTTCCCAGTACGTCGTCCAGTATTGCGGGAAGCGCTCGTCATATTCCGGATTGGTCACCTCGACATCCTGACCGAGTCGCAGGCGCAGGCCGAACCGCTCGATACGCGCCAGCAGCACCTCCGGACGGCCGACCAGGATCGGACGCGCGAGCTTCTCGTCGACGATGACCTGCACCGCGCGCAGCACGCGCTCGTCCTCGCCTTCGGTGAACACGATGCGCGCTTTGCCGCCGTCACGCACGAGCTGGCGCGCGGCCGCGAACAGCGGCTTCATGAATGCGCCCGAGTGATAGACGAACTGCTGCAGCTGCTCGACATACGCGTCGAGATCCTCGAGCGGGCGCGTCGCCACGCCGCCTTCGATCGCCGCCTTGGCCACGGCCGGTGCGATACGAACGATCAGGCGCGGATCGAACGGCTTCGGAATCAGGTATTGCGGACCAAACGACACTTCGTCGCCACCATAGGCCGCCGCGACGACATCGTTCTGCTCTTCTTCCGCGAGGCCGGCAATCGCGTGAACCGCGGCAATTTCCATTTCGCGGGTGATCGTCGTTGCGCCCACATCCAGTGCGCCGCGGAAAATGTACGGGAAGCACAGGACGTTGTTGACCTGGTTCGGGAAATCCGAGCGGCCCGTCGCGATCACGACATCGTCGCGCGTGGCGTGCGCCAGTTCCGGGAAGATTTCCGGCGTCGGATTGGCCAGCGCGAGAATCAGCGGACGCGCGGCCATCGCCTTCAGCATGTCCGCGCTCAGGATGCCGCCGACCGACAGCCCGAGGAACACGTCGGCGCCGCCGATCACTTCTGCCAGCGTGCGCGCGTCGGTTGCCTGCGCGAAGCGTTCCTTGGCCGGATCCATCAGCGTGGTGCGGCCGCGATAGACGACGCCTTCGATATCCGTCGCCCAGATGTTCGCGACCGGCAGCCCGAGGTCGACCAGCAGGTCCAGACAGGCCAGCGCCGCGGCGCCGGCGCCCGACGTCACGACCTTCACCTCCGAAATCGACTTCCCGACCACCTTCAGCCCGTTGATGAACGCGGCGGCGACGGTGATGGCGGTGCCATGCTGGTCGTCGTGGAAGACGGGAATCTTCATGCGCTCGCGCAGCTTGCGCTCGACCGTGAAGCATTCCGGCGCCTTGATGTCCTCGAGGTTGATCCCGCCGAACGTGGGCTCCAGGCCCGCGATGATGTCGACGAGCTTGTCCGGGTCGGTCTCGTTGATCTCGATGTCGAACACGTCGATGCCCGCGAACTTCTTGAACAGCACGGCCTTGCCTTCCATGACCGGCTTCGACGCGAGCGCGCCGATGTTGCCCAGACCCAGCACGGCGGTGCCGTTGGTGATCACGCCCACCAGATTCCCGCGGCTCGTGAAGCGGCGGGCCTGCAGCGGATCGGCGGCGATCGCCTCGCACACGCTGGCGACGCCGGGCGTGTAGGCCAGCGCGAGATCGCGCTGCGTCACGAGCGGCTTGCTGGCGACGACCGAGATCTTCCCCGGGGTCGGAAACTCGTGATAGTCGTACGCGGCCTGCTGCGGGGTCTCTGTCTGTTTCATGTTTTTTGGGTCCGGGCGTGCGCGCCAAGCCAGTCCCGACGCGATCCATGGTGGATTCTAGGGATCAGCCATAAGGAGATGATTCTGTTTTAATATTGGTCCATCACTTTTTCATGATGGGTACGTGGCCTGGCGATGACATTCGATGCGAACGACGTGGTCAGGCGGCTCGGTGCGCGCCTGAAGATGCGGCACCTGATGCTGTTGCTGCAGATCCAGCAGCACGGGTCGCTGACGCGCGTCGCCGAGCACATGGCCAGCAGCCAGCCCGCCGTGACCAACGCGCTGTCCGAGCTGGAAAGCATGTTCGGCACGCCGCTGTTCGAGCGCACGTCACGCGGGATGCGCCCGACCGCGCTCGGTTCGGTCGTGCTCGAGCGGGCCACGGCGATGCTGAAGGACCTCGACCATCTCGCCCGCGAGATGGAGGCGGTCGCGGCCGGCCATGCGGCGCACCTGCATATCGGCGTGATTCCGTTTATTTCGGGACAGATGCTGTCGGCCGCGCTCAAGCGTCTGCAATCCCGGATGGAACGGCGCCTGACCGTGACGATCCACGAAGGCACCAGCGACCAGCTGCTGCTGCAGCTCAAGGACCACAGCGTCGACCTCGTGATCGGACGGGCGTCGTCGGCGATCGATCTGGGGCAGGTGTCCTTTGAAGTGCTGTACCAGCAGCAGCCGCGGATGATCGCGAGCCGGCGCCTGGCCGCGAAACTGGCCCGCACGAAGCTCGACTGGCAGAAGCTGCACGCGCTGGACTGGATCCTCGGCGCACCGCATACGCCGATGCGGGAGCAGGTGACCGACCTGTTCCTGTCGGCGGGCATCGCGCCGCCCGTGCCGATCGTCGAAAGCTACTCGTCGAAGCTGATCGGCGAGATGATCGCGTCGAGCGACGACGCGGTGTCGATCGTGCCGGCCGATATCGCGGAAGAAATGGTGCGCATCGCCGGCGTCGCGATCGTGCCTTACTCGCTGGTCTGGACGCTGCCGCCCATCGCGCTGTTCACCCGCGCCGGCGAATCGCATGCGCCGACGCGGGACCTGCTGGTTCAGGCATTGCGTGAGATCTGCCGGGAAACCTACGTCGAAGTGCCGCGATAACGCTTCGGGAGGCGATTTCCTGCCCGCAGGGGGCGGAAAACCGCATCGCGCCGCGCGAGCGCCGTCGGCAACGTACGTCCGGTCTTCTTTCCCCTCCACGCCGCATCCGGACAAACCCCTTTTCTCCGGGATTCGCCCGAAACCCTCGCGGCACAAGCCCCTGCACGCGCATAGTGGTTTCCACTCATAGTCGCAAACAGTCAAGAACAGGTCGCCGCCGGTCTTCCCGCGGCCAATATGGCTCGTTACTTTTACTCCCACGATGCAGGCCGGGACGCACACCGCGAACCCGTCGGACATCGGTCCAATCGGGAGGGAGAAACCATGAAGTCGACAAAGATCGCCGCGTTCGTCGCGGCCGTGCTGGCGACCGGCGCGTTCGCGACCGCGGCGCAGGCCGAAACGGATGCCGCGACCTGCCGCAACGTACGCTTCGCGGATATCGGCTGGACCGACATCACGTCCACGACGGCGCTCGCCTCGACGGTGTTCGAGGGGCTCGGCTACAAGCCGACGACGACGATTGCGTCGGTGCCGATCTCGTTCGCCGGCCTGAAGAGCAAGCAGCTCGACGTGTCGCTCGGCTACTGGTGGCCGGTTCAGCAAAAGCAGCTCCAGCCGTTCCTCGACAGCAAGTCGATCAACGTGGTCGAGCCGCCGAACCTGTCGGGCGCGAAGGCGACGCTCGCGGTGCCGAGCTATGAATACCAGGCCGGCCTGAAGACCTTCGACGACATCGCGAAGCACCGCGCCGAGCTCGACGGCAAGATCTACGGGATCGAGCCGGGCAGCAGCGCGAACGCGACGATCCAGAAGATGATCGACACGAACCAGTACGGCCTCGGCGGCTTCAAGCTGGTCGAATCGAGCGAGGCGGGGATGCTCGTCACGGTCGAGCGCGCGATCCGCGAGAAGAAGTGGGTCGTGTTTCTTGGATGGGAACCGCATCCGATGAACATCCAGATCAGCATGAACTACCTGTCCGGCGGCGATGCGTCCTTCGGCCCGAACTATGGCGAAGCGCGCGTGTACACGCTGACGGCGCCCGACTTCATCTCGCGCTGCCCGAACGCGGGCAAGCTCGTCGAGAACCTGCGCTTCTCGACGCAGCTCGAGAACCAGCTGATGCAGTCGGTGATGAACAAGACGAAGCCGGCCGAGGCCGCGAAGGCGTATCTCAAGAAGAATCCGCAGGTGCTCGATGCGTGGCTCGCCGGCGTCAAGACGTTCGACGGCAAGGACGGCCTGCCTGCCGTGAAGGCCTATCTCGGCCTGTAACGACCCGCGCGCCGGACGCATGCGGCGCGCGGAGACGAATCATTTGCAGTACGACACAAATCGAGCGGCACAATCCGAATCAAGCGAGGGTAGTCAGCATGAACCATGAAGTCATCATCACCTGCGCGGTCACCGGCGCAGGCGATACGGTCGGCAAGCATCCGGCGATTCCGGTCACGCCGAAGGAAATCGCGTCCGCCGCGATCGAAGCCGCGAAGGCTGGCGCGACGGTGGCGCACTGCCATGTCCGCGATCCGCAGACGGGCCGCGGCAGCCGCGATCCGAACCTGTACCGCGAAGTGGTCGACCGGATCCGCTCGGCCGACGTCGACGTGATCATCAACCTGACGGCCGGCATGGGCGGCGATCTGGAAATCGGCCCGGGCGAGGACCCGATGCGCTTCGGCAAGGGCACCGACCTCGTCGGCGGCCTCACGCGCCTCGCGCACGTCGAGGAACTGCTGCCGGAGATCTGCACGCTGGATTGCGGCACGCTGAATTTCGGCGACGGCGACTACATCTACGTGTCGACGCCCGCGCAACTGCGCGCCGGCGCGAAGCGCATCCAGGAACTCGGCGTGAAGCCGGAGCTGGAAATCTTCGATACGGGCCATCTGTGGTTCGCGAAGCAATTGCTGAAGGAAGGGCTGCTCGACGATCCGCCGCTGTTCCAGCTGTGCCTCGGCATTCCGTGGGGCGCCCCGGCCGACACCGGCACGATGAAGGCGATGGTCGACAACCTGCCGCCGGGCGCGCACTGGGCCGGCTTCGGGATCGGCCGCATGCAGATGCCGATGGTCGCGCAGGCGATGCTGCTCGGCGGTCACGTGCGCGTCGGCCTCGAAGACAACATCTGGCTCGATCGCGGCGTGCATGCGACCAACGGCTCGCTCGTCGAGCGCGCGCGGGAAATCATCGAGCGGCTCGGCGCCCGCGTGCTGACGCCGGCCGAAGGGCGTCGCAAGCTCGGCCTGCCGGCGCGCGGCGAGCGCCTGCTCGAACGCCGCGCGGCGACCGAATTCGCGTGAGCCTCGCCGGCTGATTCAGTGATGCATTGCGGCGGCACGCACGAGGGCGGCCGCCGTCCGATTCCCCTCGATTTGAAGGATGCGTGGACATGGCTGTGAAGACCGACATCAAGACGTTCGCCGCGATCGGCACCGGCGTGATCGGCGGCGGATGGATTTGCCGTGCGCTCGCGCACGGTCTCGACGTGGTCGTGTGGGACCCCGCGCCGGGCGCGCAAGAGCGGCTGCGCGCAACCGTCGCGAATGCGTGGCCCGCGCTCGAACGCGTCGGCCTCGCGCCGGGCGCCGATCCCGCGCGGCTGCGCTTTGCGGCGACGATCGAGGCCTGCGTCGCCGACGCGGACTTCATCCAGGAAAGTGCGCCCGAGCGCGAGGCGCTGAAACTCGAACTGCACGAACAGATCAGCCGCGCGGCGAAGCCCGACGCGATCATCGCGTCGTCGACATCGGGGCTGCTGCCGACCGACTTCTACGCACGTGCGACGCATCCGGAGCGCTGCGTGGTCGGCCACCCGTTCAATCCGGTCTACCTGCTGCCGCTCGTCGAGGTGCTCGGCGGCGCGCGCACGTCGCCGGAAGCGGTCGAGGCGGCGATGGAGATCTATCGCAAGCTCGGCATGCGGCCGCTGCACGTGCGCAAGGAAGTGCCGGGCTTCATCGCGGATCGGCTGCTGGAGGCGTTGTGGCGCGAGGCGCTGCATCTCGTCAACGAAGGCGTCGCGACGACCGGCGAAATCGACGATGCGATCCGCTTCGGCGCGGGCATCCGCTGGTCGTTCATGGGCACGTTCCTGACCTATACGCTGGCCGGCGGCGACGCGGGCATGCGACACTTCATGCAGCAGTTCGGCCCCGCGCTCGAACTGCCGTGGACGAAGCTGGTCGCGCCGACGCTGACCGACGAACTGATCGACAGCGTCGTCGCAGGCACGAGCGAGCAGCAGGGCACGCGCAGCATCAAGGAGCTCGAACGCTATCGCGACGAGTGCATTACCGAGGTGCTGAAGGCGATCGCCGCAGTGAAGGCGCGGCACGGAATGCGATTCGAGGACTGATTGAACATGACCGGCGATACCCCGCTGACGATATACCGCGACGTCGTGCGGCCCGAGTGGGTCGACTACAACGGCCATCTGCGCGACGCGTTCTATCTGCTGATCTTCAGTTTCGCGACCGATGCGCTGCTGGAGCGCATCGGCCTCGACGACGCCGCGCGTCGCGAGCGGGGCCGCTCGGTCTATACGCTCGAAGCGCACGTGAACTATCTGCAGGAGATCAAGGAAGGCACGCGCGTGCGCGTCGATGCGCGGGTGTTCGCGCACGACGCGAAGCGGCTGCACCTGTATCTCGAGCTGTTCGCGGACGGGCACGACGGTGCGGTGTCGGCGAGCGAGCAGATGCTGCTGCACGTCGACACGCGCGGCGGCGCGAAATCGGCGCCGTTCGACGACGACGTCGCCGCGCGCGTGGCCGAACTGCATGCGTTGCAGCGCGATTGCGCGGCGCCCGCGTATGCGGGCCGCGTGATCGGCCTGCCGCCGCGCCGCTAGCGCCGGCGACGACGGGGCGCGCACGATGCTCGAACCGGAAATCGCGGCGTTCGTGTCGGCTGTCGACGCGGCGTATCCGGCCGGCGTGGCGGCGCGCTCGCCCGACGAGCAACGCCGCCTCTACGATCGTTTCGCGGCCGCATGGACACCCGCCGAACTTCCGGTCGGCGTCGTGCAGCACGATGCGGTGTGGCACGCACCGGATGGACACGCGATTGCGCTGCGGCGCTACGCGCCGGCTCACGGTGATGCGCGCGGCACCGTGCTGTTCTTTCATGGCGGCGGGTTCGTCGTCGGCTCGCTCGACAGTCACGCGCTGATCACCGCGCAACTGGCGGCCGACACGGGGCTGGCCGTGATCGCGATCGATTACCGGCTCGCGCCCGAGCATCGCGCGCCGGCCGCGCTCGAGGATTGCGTGGCCGTCACGCGAGCCGCGCGCGACGCATGCTGGTCGTTCGGCTCGTGCGCGCGACCGCTGACGCTCGCGGGCGACAGTGCGGGCGGCAATCTTGCGGCCGCCGTCGCAACCGCGCTGCGCGATGCAGGCGAAGGCGGCATCGACGGGATCGCACTCGTGTATCCGATGCTCGGCATCGAACCGCAATCGCCGGCGCGCGAAACGCAAGCGCACGCACCGATGCTGACGCTCGACGACGTCCATCGCTATCGCGCGATGTACTGGGGCGATGAAGCGCACAGTGCGCCGGGCGATGGCGATCCGCTGCTGCGTGCCTCGGTGCCGCTCGCGGCATCGCGTTTCGACGGGCTGCCGCCCGTGCTCGCGATCGGCGCGGAACACGATCCGCTGCGCGACGATGCGCGCGTCTATGTCGAACGGATTCACGCGGCCGGGGGCGCCGCGTGTTACTGGATGGGGAAGGGGCTGGTGCACGGCTGCTGGCGCGCGCTCGGAACGAGCCCGCAGGCGGCGCGGATGCACCGGATGGTCGGCGAGTTTCTGCTCGCACCACACGCGTAGCGGGCGTTTCCGGGAGGCAACGATGCAGGCAGCGCAACACCGTATCGAGGACTGGCGGACTTTTTCCGTCGACGCAGCCATTGCGGCGGCGACGATCGGCGATGGCGCGGTGGACGTCGAGTGGAGCGACACGCGACGATCGCCGTTTCACTTCGACTGGTTGCGCGACAACTGCGCGTGTTCCGCGTGCGTGCATGCGGTCACGCGCGAACAGGTGTTCGAGATCGCCGACGCGCGCGAGGATCTGTCGGCGCTCGTCGTGCATGTCGAAACCGACGGCGCGCTGCACGTCGAGTGGAACGACGGGCATCGCAGTACCTGGTCGCCGGGATGGTTGCGCGCGCATGCCTACGACGATGCGTCGCGCGCGGAGCGTCAGGCCGCGCACGGGCGGCACGTGTGGACCGGCGACGACTCGACGGCGATCGGCGTGTTCGCATGGCGTGACGTGATGGAGGACGACGGCGCGTTGCTCGCGTGGCTCGCCGCGTTGCAGCGCACGGGGCTGACGCTCGTCGAGGGTGTGCCGGCCGAACGCGGCCGGGTCGACCAGATCGCGCGTCGTATCGGCCTGATTCGCGAAAGCAATTTCGGCGTGCTGTTCGACGTCGAATCGAAGCCGCGACCGGACAGCAACGCCTATACGTCGCTCAACCTGCCGCCGCACACCGACCTGCCGACGCGTGAATTGCAGCCGGGCGTGCAGTTCCTGCATTGCCTCGCGAACGACGCAACGGGCGGAGACAGCATCTTCCTCGACGGCTTCGCGCTCGCGGATGCGCTGCGGCGCGAATATCCGACCGATTTCGGGCACCTTGCCTCGACACCGTTCGAGTTCTGGAACAAGAGTGCGGACAGTGACTACCGCTGTTCGGCGCCGGTGATCGGGCTCGATGCGCGCGGCAACGTGACCGAGGTGCGCGTCGCGAATTTCCTGCGCGGGCCGCTCGATGCGCCTGCCGATGCGGTGGTGGCTGTCTATCGCGCATACCGGCGTTTTCTCGCGCTCGCGCGCGAGCCGCGCTTTCGCGTGCAGCGCCGGCTGCGGGCCGGCGACATGTGGGCGTTCGACAATCGGCGCGTGCTGCACGCACGTACCGAGTTCGATCCGTCGACGGGCCGCCGCCATCTGCAGGGATGTTACGTCGATCGCGACGAACTGCTGTCGCGGTGGCGGGTGCTGTCGCGTACGGTGCCTGCGGCAACCGCGGCGCGCTGATCGGCGCATACCGCTTCGTTACGCATCCCTCGCCGGGGAAAAAGCGCCCGGACGCAACGCGCCCGGGCGAAGCCACCCGTTGCCGGGCGGCGGAGGTATGCATTTCACAAAAAAAGACGAGCCCGCATGACGGGCTCGTCCGGATCCAGCTTCATCGCGCGATGCGCGGTGCGCCCGCCGGGGGCGCGTCGGCTTACTGGCCGAAGAAAACCGAGTCGCGAGCGTTCGACGACGCTGCGGCAACCGGGGCGCCCGAATGGACGGCCGGAGCCGGTTGTGCGCCGTAGCCGCTGGCATCGGCACCATGAACACGCGCTTCCGCCGACTGGATGTCGTTCGGGTAGTACGGGCTCGACACGCCCGGCTTGTAGCCGGCTTGTTCGAGCTGGACGAGTTCGTTGCGCACTTGTGCGCGGGTCACGGTGCTTTGTGCGAAAGCGCTGAACGAAGCGGACAGGGCGACAGCGGCAACAACTGCGGAAACGAGCGATTTCATGATGACCTCCGGTGTTTTATTGGCTTCGCTGTCGACACCATGTCTTCAGCGATTGACTAAATCTTAGTCACCGGGTGGTTCAGGGTAAACGCTGATTTTGACGATAAATTGTTTCCTGGCTGGTAACAGTGGCGCGTCGAATCATGCTTTCATCGGCCTTTCATTTCCGTAAGTGTAATAAGTATGAAGAATGGCGACAGGAAATGGGCGATTCAGCGCACGTCGGCCGTCGTGTCGAACGGCGTGCCCGGCGGCCGGCCGGCGGGTGCGCCCGAGCTCAGGAAACACACGCCCGTCGCGGCCTCCGACGCTTCCCACAGCAGTGCCGCCACGGCCACGTCGCGCGCCGCGCGCGGCACGCTCGCGGGCGCCGGCAGGCCGCGCGACTCGAACCAGCCGGACGGTCCGATGTACGCGCCGCCGGTGAGCTCGGGTGACGTCGCCGCGTGGATCGCGGGTAACGCGCCCTGATCGGCCGGTTGCGCGAGATAACGGTTTGCCGCGCGCATCAGCGCGGCGCGGGTGGGAGAACTGTCCATCGCGGGGCCCGCGAACTGCAGGTTGGTCGCCGCGTAGCCGGGATGCGCGGCGACGCTGATTCCCGCGAATGCCGCGCGCTGGAAGCGGCGCTGCAGCTCGATTGCGAACACGAGGTTTGCGAGCTTGCTGTCGCAGTAGGCGAGATAACGGTTGTAGCGATGCTCGGCCCGCAGGTCGTCGACGCGGATCCGGCCGCCGCGGTTGAAGCCGCTCGACATCGTCACGACGCGCGCCCGCCGCGCGGCGGACAGCGCCGGCAGCAGATGGCCGGTCAGCGCGAAATGGCCGAGGTGGTTGGTGCCGA
This sequence comes from Burkholderia sp. Tr-862, assembly GCF_011753085.1. Classification (NCBI taxonomy): domain Bacteria; kingdom Pseudomonadati; phylum Pseudomonadota; class Betaproteobacteria; order Burkholderiales; family Burkholderiaceae; genus Burkholderia; species Burkholderia sp. Tr-862. The sequence goes on along the minus strand of NZ_VWWG01000006.1, from coordinate 61,907 downwards.
ACTGCATCTCGAAGCCGTCGTGCGTGTGCCGCAGCGGCAGGAACATCACGCCGGCGTTGTTGCAGAGGATGTCGACGCGGCCGTGGCGCGCGGAAATGTCGGCGGCGAAGCGCCGGATCGACGCGAGATCGGCAAGGTCGAGCGGATCGACTTCGACCTGTGCAGCAGGATGGAGCCGGCGGATCGCGTCCGCGGCTTGTGCGGCGCGCGCGGCATCGCGGCAGCCCATCACGACGGTCGCGCCCTTGGCGGCCAGCGTTTCCGCGATCTGCCAGCCGAGGCCGCTGTTGGCGCCGGTCACGACCGCGACCTTGCCGCCTTGCGCCGGGACGTGGCGCGCGCTCCATGCATGCATGTCTGCCTCCATCGGCGTGGCCGGTGCGCCACGACGCGTAATCGTTACATTGAGTGGTGTAACGATAGTCCGCGCAGGCGGGGCAGACAAGCGGGGGAATTAGACCGGCGCTTCTAGGGCGGGCCTGCGTCTCACGCAGCCAGCCCTGGCACGCGGCGGGCGGACCTTAGCGGCTGCCCGCCAGAGCCAGTACTTCCGCGGCGGAGATCATCGCGGCCGCGTTCGCGGGGGCCGGGCGCTCGGCCGGGCGGAATACTTCGTCGCCGCGCTGGATGACCTGGCGCGACAGTGCGCAGGTGCCGGTGCGCTGCGCGAAGCGGCGCCGCCAGCGCTGTTCGCCGTAATGACAGCGGCCGGGTTCGACCCAGCGGACGACGAGCAGCGTATCGGAACGTTCGAGAATTTCGACGTGGACGTCGGCGGGATCGAGCGCAGGCAGGGATTTCGAGGCCTTCATTTTGCCGTTTCCTAAAACTCGTGCGGTGCGGCTGTGGCAGTGGATGTCACTACCCGCGGGCGCATCCGTAGCGGTTTCCATGAGTGGTGCGGTAAATGTAAGCGTCTGTGACCGGAAAAAACATCCTGTCTGGCTCAAATTACCTTTTGCCGAATCAGAAACAATCGACGCGCATTTTCTTGAAAAAGCAGCGACAAAAACGCCCCGGACGCGAACGTCCGGGGCGAAAAATCGGGCCGCGCCTCCGTGGCTGCTCGCTCAGTCACGTGGACACCGCGGAGGACGGAGGTGCCCGTCAGGGATCGGCGACGGGCGGAGGCGGTGTACCGGGAAGCGCGGTCCGGCAACACCATGATCGCGCGCGCACCCGGTTAGGACCCTGACGTGAACATGACTTTTTTGTCAGTTTCGCCCGGCCGTCGCGCGGTGCGGGCGTCGGCAATCGCCGCAAACCCCCGCCGGTATTGGCTTCGCGCGACGAGCGGCTGATCGCCGGCATCCGCAAAAGAGCCGCCGCACCGCCGGCTTCACGCCCTTCGGCCCGATTCTCCCGCTCGGGAAAATACTGAATCGCGCGCTCGTGACAAATCCCGAATCTGTTCCTATGATTGGCTGGACCTTTAGTCCTTTGTGCCAATCGATCGGCTCGGCCGACTTCCACAGGAGAAGTGCTCATGAGATTGCAGGGCAAGCGCGCGCTGGTGACGGCGGCCGGGCAGGGTATCGGCCGCGCGACCGCGCTGCGGTTCGCAAGCGAGGGCGCCGACGTGCTGGCGACCGACATCAACGAAGCCGCGCTCGTGCAGCTCGCGGCCGACGCCGAACGCGCGGGCGGCCGGCTGGCGACGCGGCGGCTCGATGTGACCGACGCGGGCGACGTCGCGGCACTCGCCGCGCAGGAGCGTGCGTTCGACGTGCTGTTCAACTGCGCCGGCTACGTGCACCACGGCTCGATCCTCGACTGCGACGACGCCGCATGGGCGTTCTCGCTGAACCTGAACGTCACGTCGATGTACCGGCTGATCCGCGCGCTGTTGCCGGCGATGCTGGAAGCGGGCGGCGCGTCGATCATCAACATGGCGTCGGCCGCGTCGAGCGTGAAGGGCGTCCCGAACCGCTTCGTCTACGGCACGACCAAGGCGGCCGTGATCGGCCTGACCAAGGCGGTTGCCGCCGATTTCGTCGAGCGGGGCATCCGCTGCAACGCGATCTGCCCGGGCACGATCGAGTCGCCGTCGCTGGAACAGCGGATCGCCGAACAGGCGCGCACGCGCCAGGTGTCGACCGACACGGTGCGCCAGGCGTTCGTCGCGCGGCAGCCGATGGGCCGTATCGGCACCGCGGATGAAGTCGCCGCGCTCGCGCTGTATCTGGCGTCCGACGAAGCGTCGTTCACCACCGGCGCGATTCACCTGATCGACGGCGGCTGGTCAAACTGACCGTGTCGAACTAACCGCGCTCCCCACTCACTTTCCGATTCCATTCAGACGACATGAAACTGTTGAGATTTGGCGACAAACACCATGAGAAACCGGGCCTGCTCGACGCGCAGGGAATGATCCGCGACCTGTCGGGCGTGATCGACGATATCGCCGGCGACGCGCTGACGCCCGCGTCGCTCGCACGGCTGCGCGACATCGACCCGTCGTCGTTGCCGCGCATCGAAGGCACGCCGCGGCTCGGCGCATGCGTCGGCCGCGTCGGCAAGTTCATCTGCATCGGGCTCAATTATTCCGACCACGCGGCCGAATCGGGCATGGACGTCCCGAAGGAGCCGGTCGTGTTCGGCAAATGGACGAGCGCGATTTCGGGGCCGAACGACGACGTCGAGATTCCGCGCGGCTCGGAGAAGACCGACTGGGAAGTCGAGCTCGGCGTCGTGATCGGCCAGGGCGGCCGCTATATCGACGAAGCCGACGCGCTGTCGCACGTCGCCGGCTACTGCGTGGTGAACGACGTGTCGGAGCGCGAATACCAGCTCGAGCGCGGCGGCACGTGGGACAAGGGCAAGGGCAACGACACGTTCGGCCCGCTCGGCCCGTGGCTCGTGACGGCCGACGAGGTGCCCGATCCGCACGCGCTGCGGCTGTGGCTGGAGGTGGACGGCCACCGCTACCAGAACGGCACGACCGCGACGATGGTGTTCCGCGTGCCGCACCTGATCAGCTATCTGAGCCGCTTCATGAGCCTGCAGCCGGGCGACGTGATCTCGACCGGCACGCCGCCGGGCGTCGGGCTCGGCCAGAAGCCGCCCGTCTATCTGCGCGCCGGGCAGGTGATCACGCTCGGCATCGACGGGCTCGGCGAGCAGCGCCAGCGCACCGTGCAGGCCTGATTTCCTTTAACGGACCGTTCGCCATGCCTATCATTCGATCGATGCGCGTCCTCGACGTGCGCTTCCCGACCTCGCGCCAGCTCGACGGCTCCGATGCGATGAATCCGGACCCCGATTATTCGGCTGCGTACGTCGTGCTCGAAACCGACCAAGACGGGCTCGAAGGCCACGGGCTCACGTTCACCATCGGGCGCGGCAACGAAATCTGCTGCGCGGCGATCGACGCAATGCGTCACCTGGTCGTCGGCCTCGACCTCGACTGGATCCGCGAGGACATGGGCCGCTTCTGGCGGCACGTGACGTCGGACAGCCAGTTGCGCTGGATCGGCCCCGACAAGGGCGCGATCCACCTGGCGACGGGCGCCGTCGTCAATGCGGTGTGGGATCTGTGGGCGAAGGCCGCGGGCAAGCCGCTGTGGCGGCTCGTCGCCGACATGAGCCCCGAGGAAATCGTGCGCGCGATCGACTTCCGCTACCTGACCGACTGCCTGACGCAGGACGAGGCGCTCGCGCTGTTGCGTCGCCAGGCGCCGGGCAAGGCCGCACGGATCGCGGCGCTCGAGCGCGACGGCTACCCGTGCTACACGACGTCGGCGGGCTGGCTCGGCTACAGCGACGACAAGCTGCGCCGGCTGTGCCGCGAGGCGGTGGACGCCGGTTTCGACTATGTGAAGCTGAAGGTCGGCGCGAACCTGGAGGACGACATCCGCCGCGTGACGATCGCGCGCGAGGTGATCGGCCCCGAGCGCAAGCTGATGATCGACGCGAACCAGGTGTGGGAAGTCGACGAGGCGATCGACTGGGTGCGCGCGCTGGCGTTCGCGAAACCGTGGTTCATCGAGGAGCCGACGAGCCCCGACGACGTCGAAGGGCATCGCAAGATCCGCGAGGCGATCGCGCCCGTGCAGGTCGCGACCGGCGAGATGTGCCAGAACCGCGTGCTGTTCAAGCAGTTCATCGAGCGCGGCGCGATCGACGTCGTGCAGATCGACGCATGCCGGCTCGGCGGTGTAAACGAGATTCTCGCGGTGATGCTGCTGGCCACGAAGTACGGGCTGCCGGTGTGTCCGCATGCGGGCGGCGTCGGGCTGTGCGAATACGTGCAGCATTTGTCGATGATCGACTACGTGTGCATTTCCGGCACGAAGGAAGGGCGCGTGACCGAATACGTCGATCACCTGCACGAGCATTTCGTCGAGCCATGCGTCGTGCGCGGCGCGGCGTACATGCCGCCGACGGCGCCCGGCTTCTCGATCGAGATGAAACCGGCATCGTTGGAGCAGTATCGGTTCCGCGGCTGAAGCACGGCGCCGCGCGTCGCACGCGGCCACAACATGAACGACGGAGACGCGAAGTGGATTTGAATCTGCAAGACAAGGTCGTGATCGTGACCGGCGGCGCGTCGGGCATCGGCGCCGCGATCTCGATGCGGCTCGCCGGCGAAGGCGCGATTCCGGTCGTGTTCGCACGCCATGCGCCGGACGACGGCTTCTGGCGTGAACTCGCGCAGACGCAGCCGCGCGCAGCGCGTGTGTCCGTCGAACTGCAGGACGACGCGCAGTGCCGCGACGGCGTCGCGCAGACCGTCGCGCGTTTCGGCCGCATCGACGGCCTCGTCAACAACGCGGGCATCAACGACAGCATCGGCCTCGATGCCGGGCGCGACGCGTTCGTCGCATCGCTCGAACGCAACCTGATCCACTACTACGTGATGGCGCATCACTGCGTGCCGCACCTGAAGGCCACGCGCGGCGCGATCGTCAACATTTCGTCGAAGACGGCCGTCACCGGGCAGGGCAACACGAGCGGCTATTGCGCATCGAAGGGCGCGCAGCTCGCGCTGACGCGCGAATGGGCGGTCGCATTGCGCAACGACGGCGTGCGGGTGAACGCGGTGATCCCGGCGGAGGTGATGACGCCGCTCTACCAGAACTGGATCGCCGGCTTCGACGACCCGGATGCGAAGCTGGCGGAGATCGCCGGCAAGGTGCCGCTCGGCAAGCGCTTCACGACCGCCGACGAGATTGCCGACACGGCCGTGTTCCTGCTGTCGGAACGCGCATCGCACACGACGGGGCAGTGGCTGTTCGTCGACGGCGGCTATACCCATCTCGATCGCGCGATCGGCTGAGGACGGCGAGCCATGCAACCTGATCCGAACCCGGCCGCCGCACCCGCCGCGCTGATCGAGCTGACCGGCGTCAGCAAGCGCTTTCCGGGCGTGCAGGCGCTCGACGATTGCCGGTTCGACCTGCGCGCCGGCGAAGTGCATGCCCTGATGGGCGAGAACGGCGCCGGCAAATCGACGCTGATGAAAATCCTCGCCGGCGTGTATCAGAAGGACGGCGGGGAAATCCGGATGGACGGCCGCGCGGTGGAGATCGACGATCCGCGCGCCGCGCAGGCGCTGGGGATCGGCATCATCCATCAGGAACTGAACCTGATGAACCACCTGAGCGTCGCGCAGAATATCTTCATCGGCCGCGAGCCGCGCGGCCGCTTCGGCGTGTTCGTCGACGAAGACAAACTGAACCGCGACGCGGCCGCGATCTTCGCGCGGATGCGGCTCGATCTCGACCCGCGCACGCCGGTCGGCCGGCTGACGGTCGCGAAGCAGCAGATGGTCGAGATCGCGAAGGCGCTGTCGTTCGACTCGCGCGTGCTCATCATGGACGAGCCGACCGCCGCGCTGAACAACGCGGAGATCGCCGAGCTGTTCCGCATCATCGGCGAGCTGCGCGCACACGGTGTCGGCATCGTCTATATCTCGCACAAGATGGACGAACTGCGCCAGATCGCCGACCGCGTGACGGTGATGCGCGACGGCAAGTATGTCGCGACCGTGCCGATGGCGGGCACGTCGATGGACGCGATCATCGCAATGATGGTCGGCCGCCAGCTCGATACCGAATTTCGCACGCCGCCCGATACGTCCGCGAACGACGTCGCGCTCGAAGTGCGCGGGCTGTCGCGCGGCCGCGCGATCCGCGACGTCGGCTTCACGCTGCGGCGCGGCGAGATCCTCGGCTTCGCGGGGCTGATGGGCGCGGGCCGCACCGAGGTCGCGCGCGCGGTGTTCGGCGCGGACCCGGTCGACGCCGGCGAGATCCGCGTGCACGGCAAGACCGTGACGATCCGCACGCCGGCCGACGCGGTCGCGCACGGGATCGGTTATCTGTCGGAAGACCGCAAGCACTTCGGGCTCGCGGTCGGGATGGACGTGCAGAACAACATCGCGCTGTCGAGCATGCGCCGCTTCGTGCGGCGCGGCATGTTCCTCGATGCGCGCGAGATGCGCGACACCGCGCAGTCGTACGTGCGGCAACTCGCAATTCGCACGCCGTCGGTCGCGCAGCCCGCGCGCCTGCTGTCGGGCGGCAACCAGCAGAAGATCGTGATCGCGAAATGGCTGCTGCGCGATTGCGACATCCTGTTCTTCGACGAACCGACGCGCGGCATCGACGTCGGCGCGAAAAGCGAGATCTACAAGCTGCTCGACGCGCTCGCCGCCGACGGCAAGGCGATCGTGATGATCTCGTCGGAGTTGCCCGAGGTGCTGCGCATGAGCCACCGGATTCTCGTGATGTGCGAAGGGCGCGTGACCGGCGAGTTGCGCGCGGCCGACGCCACGCAGGAAAAGATCATGCAGCTCGCGACGCAGCGCGAGTCGACCGTATTGTCCTGATTCAGCCCCTACGATCATGCCCAACGATACGCATCCCGTTCCGCCTCTGGCCACCGGCGACACGCCGGCCGGCGCAGCCGGCCTGAAAGCCCGCTTCTTCAACCCGGCCGCGCGGCAGAAGCTGCTCGCGTTCGCGAGCCTCGTGCTGCTGATCGCATTCTTCAGCTTCGCCTCGCCGAACTTTCTCGACGTCGACAACCTCGTGTCGATTCTGCAGGCCACCGCGGTGAACGGTGTGCTGGCGGTTGCGTGCACCTACGTGATCATCACGTCGGGCATCGACCTGTCGGTCGGCACGCTGATGACGTTCTGCGCGGTGATGGCCGGCGTCGTGCTGACGAAGTGGGGGATGCCGCTGCCGCTCGGGATCCTGGCCGCGCTGTGTTTCGGCGCGCTGTCGGGCAGTGTGTCCGGCTTCGTGATCGCGAAGATGAAGGTGCCGCCGTTCATCGCGACGCTCGGCATGATGATGCTGTTGAAGGGGCTGTCGCTCGTGATCTCGGGCACCCGGCCGATCTACTTCAACGACACGCCGGGCTTCACGTCGATCGCGCAGGATTCGCTGATCGGCAGCCTGATTCCCGCGCTGCCGATTCCGAACGCGGTGCTGATCCTGTTCCTCGTCGCGATCGGCGCATCGATCGTGCTGAACCGCACGATCTTCGGCCGCTACACGTTCGCACTCGGCAGCAACGAGGAAGCGCTGCGGCTGTCCGGCGTGAACGTCGATGCGTGGAAGATCGCCGTCTACACGTTCAGCGGCGCGGTATGCGGGATCGCCGGCCTCTTGATCGCGTCGCGGCTCAATTCCGCGCAGCCGGCGCTCGGGCAGGGCTACGAGCTCGATGCGATCGCGGCCGTCGTGATCGGCGGCACGTCGCTGTCGGGCGGCGCGGGCAGCATCGTCGGCACCATCATCGGCGCGTTCATCATGAGCGTGCTGACCAACGGCCTGCGCATCATGTCGGTCGCGCAGGAATGGCAGACGGTCGTGACGGGCGTGATCATCATCCTCGCCGTCTACGTCGACATCCTGCGCCGGCGCCGCCGCTGACGCACATACGTGCATGCGCATCTGCTTCACCGCCGGCCGGGCCGGCATTTCAGTCGATACCAACCAAGGAGACGCGAAGTGATCAGGAGCAAGGTGTTGAACGCGATCGTCGGGCTGACGTTCGCCGTCGGCGTGACGGCCGGCGCGCAGGCGCAGGAAACCTACATCCCGCTGATCTCGAAGGGCTTCCAGCATCAGTTCTGGCAGGCCGTGAAAGCGGGCGCGACGCAGGCGGCGAAGGACTACAAGGTGAAGGTGACGTTCGAAGGCCCCGAAACCGAGGCGATGGTCGACAAGCAGATCGACATGCTGTCCGCCGCGATCGCGAAGAAGCCGGCTGCGCTCGGCTTCGCCGCGCTCGACAGCAAGGCCGCGCTGCCGCTCTTGAAGAAGGCGCAGGCCGAGAAGATCCCCGTGATCGCGTTCGACTCGGGCGTCGACAGCGACATCCCGGTGACGACGGCCGCGACCAACAACAAGGCCGCCGCATCGCTCGCCGCCGACAAGCTCGCCGCGCTGATCGGCGACGAAGGCGAGGTCGCCGTGGTCGCGCACGACCAGACGAGCCGCACCGGCATCGATCGCCGCGACGGCTTTCTCGAACGGATGAAGTCGGCGCACCCGAAGGTGCGGGTCGTGACCGTGCAGTACGGCGAAGGCGACCAGCTGAAGTCGACCGAGGTGACGAAGTCGATCCTGCAGGCGTATCCGAAGCTCAAGGGCCTGTTCGGCACCAACGAAGGCTCGGCGATCGGCGTCGTGAATGGCGTGCGCGAGATGAAGCGCAAGGTCGTGATCGTCGGCTACGATTCGGGCAAGCAGCAGAAGGACGCGATCCGCAGCGGGCTGATGGCCGGCGCGATCACGCAGAATCCGATCGGAATCGGCTACAAGACCGTCGAGGCGGCCGTGAAGGCGATCAAGGGCGAGAAGCTGCCGAAGGTCATCGATACCGGTTTCTACTGGTATGACAAGACCAATATCGACGACCCGAAGATCTCGGCGGTGTTGTACGACTGAGCGTGACGTGATGTGATGCCGCGTTCGAGGGCGAACCACGAGGACACCATGGGCGCAATGCGTATCGATTCCCATCAACACTTCTGGCGTTACCGCGCGGCCGACTATCCGTGGATCGGCCCCGGCATGGGCGTACTCGCCCGCGATTACCTGCCCGACGCGCTGTGGCCGCAGATGCATGCGCAGGCGCTCGGCGCGTCGATCGCGGTGCAGGCGCGCGCCGGACGCGACGAGACGTCGTTCCTGCTCGATCTCGCTCGCGACGATGCGCGCATCGCGGCGGTGGTCGGCTGGGAGGATCTCGGTGCGCCGGCGCTCGCCGAGCGCATCGCCGAATGGGGCAGCCCGAAGCTGCGCGGCTTTCGTCATCAGATGCAGGACGAAGCCGACGTCGGCGCGTTCGTCGCGGATCCCGCGTTCAATCGCGGCGTCGCGTGGCTGCAGGCGAACGGTTACGTGTACGACGTGCTCGTGTTCGAACGCCAGTTGCCCGACGTGCGCGCGTTCTGTGCACGGCACGATGCGCACTGGCTCGTGCTCGATCATGCGGGCAAGCCCGCGCTCGCCGAGTTCGACCGCGACGACACCGCGCTCGCACGCTGGCGTGCCGCGTTGCGCGAGCTGGGCGCGCTGCCGCATGTCGTGTGCAAGCTGTCGGGGCTCGTGACCGAGACGGACTGGCGGCGCGGCCTGCGCGGGCAGGACGTCCGGCACATCGAGCAATGCCTCGATGCGGCGCTCGACGCGTTCGGCCCGCAGCGGCTGATGTTCGGCTCGGACTGGCCCGTGTGCCTGCTCGCGGCGTCGTATGACGAAGTGGCGTCGCTGGTCGAGCGCTGGGCCGAAGCGCGGTTGTCGGCGGCCGAGCGCAACGCGTTGTGGGGCGGCACGGCCGAACGTTGCTATGCGGTGCCGGGCGACCCGAAGCCCGGCATATAAAATAGGCGCGAGCGGCCCGATGCTTCATTCGTCGGGCCGTCCGCAACGCAACCGCTTACCTGTATCAACGTATGTCCATCCAGCCGATTCAGAACCGCCGCCTCTACCAGCAGATCGCCGACAAGCTCAGCGCGATGATCGAGTCCGGCGATTTTCCGCCGGGCAGCTATCTGCCGCCCGAGCGCGAACTGGCCGAGCAGTTCGGCGTGTCGCGCACGTCGGTGCGCGAGGCGCTGATCGCGCTTGAAGTGAGCGGGCTCGTCAGCGTGCGTGTCGGCGACGGCGTGAAGGTGCGCCAACCCGAGGCGGCTGCCGCACCGGAACCGCGGCCCGAGACGAAGGTTGCGCCGTTTTCGATCGTCGAGATCGATCCGGAGCTCGGCATCGCGCTCGACCTCGATACCGAAATCCCGCCGTTCGCGCTGTTGCAGGCGCGCCGGCTGATCGAGCCGGAAGCCGCGGCGCTCGCGGCGAAACACGGCTCGGACGAGCAGATCGAAGGGATTCACGCGGCATTCCTGCGCAACCAGGAAGACAACCGCAGCGGCTCGCTCACGCATCCGGGCGACCGGCTGTTCCATATCCGTATCGCGGAAGCGAGCGACAACCCGGCTTATGCGCTGATGATCAAGCAGTTGCTCGCGCACAAGTACGACCTGATGTTCCAGCGCCTGCAGTCGCTGTACATGCCCAACGACATGCCGCACCGGTCGGAGCTGGAACACCGCGCGATCCTCGACGCGATCCGCGCACGCGACCCCGAGGCCGCGCGCCGCGCGATGGCCGAGCATCTCGACGAGGTGATCCGGATCTTCGGTCGCGCGCTCGACTGAGCGCGCGAACTCAGAAGCGGTCGGCGCGGTAGGGCGTCGGATCGGTGAACGGTGCTTCGCCCGTCATCATCTCGGCCAGCAGGCGGCCGGAGACGGGGCCGAGCGTGAGCCCGTGATGGTTGTGCCCGAACGAGAACCACAGCCCGCGATGCGCGGGCGCGGGACCGATCACCGGCCGCATGTCCGGCGTGCACGGCCGGAAGCCGAGCCACGGTTGCGGGTCGAGCCGTTCGCCGAAGCCGAACACCGGGCGCGCGACGCGTTCCGCGCGATCGAGCTGCACGCCTGTCGGCGGCAGGCCGCGCCGCGCGATCTCGACGCCGGTAGTCAGCCGCAATCCGCGCCGCATCGGCGCGATCACGTAGCCGTATTCGCGATCGACGATCGGCGCCGACGGCGCGCCGCGTTCGGAAGGCGCGTAGTGCATGTGATAGCCGCGCTTCTCGCGCAGCGGAATCTTGTAGCCGAACTTGCCGAACACCGTGTCGGACCACGGGCCGAGCGCGACGACCACGGCTGGCGCGGCGATCTTGCCTTGTTCCGTCGTGACCTGCCAGCCTGGCGACAAGGCGTCGAGGCTCGCGGCATCGCCGGTGAGCAGCGTGCCGCCGCCTTGCACGAAGAGTTGCGCGTAGGTTTTGACGAGCGCGGACGGATCGACGACGCTTTTCGGATCGAGCCAGTGGAGCGCACCGCAGAAGCCGGGCGCGAGGCTCGGTTCCTGCGCACGCAGTGCCGCGGCATCGAGCGGCGTGATGCCGAGCCCGTGGCGGCGCGCGGTGAGTCCCGCATCGGCGACCGCGCGTTCGAATGCGGCCGGCGTGCGGAACGCTTCCATCCAGCCGCTTGCACGCACCAGTTCCCCTGCGCCGGCACGCGCGATCAGCGCGTCGTGCTCGACGATGCAGCGCTCGATCAGCGGCAGCATGTCGCGCGACGCGGCTGCGTGACGCATCGGCGCCGATTCCCACCAGAAACGCGCGAGCCACGGCGCGAACGCGGGCAGCGACGTGCTGTGCCAGTAGAGATCGGTGGAGCGGTTCAGCGCGTAGCGCATCAGCGTGAACGGGCTGCGCGGAAATGGATACGGTTCGATCGACGAGCGCTCGATCAGCCCTGCGTTGCCGAAGCTCGTGCCTTCGCCGGGCGCGCCGCGGTCGACGAGGGCGACCTTGCGGCCGCGATCCTGCAGATGCAGCGCGGCGGAGACGCCGACGATGCCTGCGCCCAGAACGATTACGTCGAAATCCATCGTGTATTGGCCGTTAGCGGGGACGCTTGGCCGCGGAGCGGTGCGCGCGCCCTGGTTGGAGTGGCTCGAACCGCAAGGATACTCGCGGTGGGGCGGGGCACCAAGGGGGCGCGTCGTCGGCTCGGTGCGGGTGGCCCGTGCGTGGCGATTCGCGATCGCCCCGGTCATGCGGGACAGTAGAATGCGCGGGTTCCGACATTCAACGGTGACGCGCGATGATCGAGTGGTCCGCACACGCATACGCAGCGGAGTTGAAGCGCTTCGGGGTGACCGGCAGCGTGTGGCTCGCGGCGCATGAAATTCCGACCGGCGTCGAGGTGCCGCCGACGTGGCTCGCGTTGCTGACTGCTTCAGATGATCGGGTTGCCGACGAGCTCGTGCAGATGTGGGCAGGCGTCATCGATCGATTGCCGGCGATCGCGCAATTCTTTCGCGACAAGCTCGCGCGGCCGGCTGTGTTCCGCAGCGATGATGGCGGCGTCATGCTGCTGTATCCGTACACGGTCGAGTCCGGCGATCTGAATTTCTTCATCGGTTGCATGCCGCTCGGCGAGCGGGCGCCTGTCGACGAATCGTTCTGGTGCGCGCTGCCCGATGGTCTGCGATTGTTCTACGAGAACGTGCACGATGGCTGGACCTTCTTTCCCGCCAACTCGATGGGACCGATGCCGATCGGCGACCAGACTGCGCTGACCGACAAGCTCGACCTGACGCCCGACGAGACACGCAAGCTCGGCGTGAACCTGGATCTCGTGTGGACGATATTTCAGAACGGCAGCGGCGACTATCTGTGCCTGGATCTTCGCGACAGTGCCGGCGACGGCAGCGCAGCTGGACGCCTCTGGTGGCACGAGAATCCGACCGAAATCGAGCCGGTCGATTTCTGGGCGCTCATGAACGCGTGGTTCGAGATCTTCGTCGAGGAAGCCGACAAGCGGTGCGGGGGCCCGGGACGTACCCCGTCGTTTCTGCGTACCGTATGACGTTACTTGCGGGTGTATCCCACTGGTTTGGGATACGAATTTTTACCTAAGATGGAAGCAATCGTGCGCGTGAGACGGTGCTTGCATGCGCATGCAGGTAAGCGGTAGCACCGGGAACGACTGCAGCAGATGTTTCCATCATGGATGCGAGTGTGTGCGCGGCGGCTGCGAGTCATGCAGCCGTATCGACGCCAGCGTGCGCGGCGGCAATCGCTGCGTGTACGGCGTCCGGCCGGCCAGGCCGAGTCGCCACGTTACGCCACGCGTTCATCGCAATCGTTTGCGTTCTGAGCGGTGCGCCGGCCGTCCTCGCCGGGGCGTCTGGCGACACGGAAGAGCCGGGCGAAACCGTGCGAATCGCCGCCGCCGCGCCGGCCGTCAGTGCTGCCAGTCCCGTGATTTCTTCACACGACTCCGCCGTGCGCCAGGTCGTGCTCGGCATCGTCAGTTTCACGCGCTGGCCGTCGACACCCGTTCGTCTGCATTTGTGCGTGACCGGTCGCCCCAACTACGCGGCCGGCCTGACCGACACGTTGCAGGCAGGCTCGACCGCGCTCGACGTGCAGCGCGTGCGCTTCGACGATCCCGCGCTCGGCCTCGCGTGCGACGTCGTCTATCTCGGCACCCTGGGCGACGATGAACGAGCGCGGGTGAGAGCCGCGCTGGCGGGCCGCCCGGTGCTGACGATCGCCGAGCACGACGAGTCCTGCACCGCGGGTGCCATGTTCTGCCTCACGGTCGATGGCGAACGCGTCACGTTCGACATCAATCTCGATGCCGTCGCGCGCAGCGGTGTGCGCGTGCATCCGAACGTGCTCAATCTCGCGCGACGGCCGCTGACGCCATGACACGCTCCGCGCCCCCCATTTCATCTTCACGTGTGCCGCGCCCGACGCTGCAAAGCGTGCTGCGTCGCGCGCATTTGCGCCTGGCCTTCGTCGCGGTTGCGATGGCCGCCGTGTCGCTGATCGTCGTCGCCGTGATCGCGTTGCGCGCGTATGCCGGCAACAACCTGAACCTGCTGGCCCGCTCGCTCGGCTATACGGTCGAGGCGGCGCTCGTGTTCGGTGACCGCGTCGCGGCAAACGAGGCGATCGCAACCATCGCCCACGACGAGGATGTCGCGCAGGTGGTGGTCACCGATGCCAGAGGACAGCTGTTCGCCACCTGGAAGCTGCCCGCCGAAGACCGGATCGCCCGGCTCGAGCGCGGTGTCGCCGATCTCGCGTTGCCCGGGCCCGTGGCCATCCCGGTGATGCACGACGGCATCGTCGTCGGCCAGGTCATCGTGCGTGGCCGCGGGCATCAGTTCTTTGGATTCCTGCTCGGTGGCATCGGCGGCATTCTCGGCTGCCTGGTCGTCAGCGTGCTCGGCGCGTATGTCAGCTCGAAGCGTCTGCTGCGCAACATCGTTGCGCCGCTGCGCGCGCTCGCCGGCGTCGCGCATGCCGTGCGGCGCGAGCGTGCGTTCGGGCGGCGCGTCGAGCCCGCGGTGATCGCCGAGTTGAACCAGCTCGGCGACGACTTCAACGCGCTGCTCGACGAATTCGAAGACTGGCAGAACACGCTGCGCGACGAAAACGCATCGCTCGAACACAAGGCGACGCACGATGCGCTCACCGGGCTGCCCAACCGTGCGCAGTTCGAGTCGCGTCTGTCGGTGGCGCTTTGCGATGCCGTGGTGACGGGGCAGAGGGTCGCCATCCTGTATCTCGACTGCGACCGCTTCAAGGAGATCAACGACTGCCTCGGCCACGATGTCGGCGACGCAGTGCTGATCGGTGTCGCGGCGCGGTTGCGCACGCAGGTGCGCGAGACCGATCTGGTCGCGCGCCTGGGCGGCGACGAATTTGCGGTGATGCTGGGCACTGTGCGCGAAGTGGAAAGCGTGTGCCGGATCGCCGACGAGATTTTGTCCGGCATGGTGCCGTCGATCGAGCTGCCCGACGGACGCATGGTGGCCACCATGATGAGTGCCGGCGTGGCGCTGTATCCCGATCACGCGTCGGACGCGAACGGCTTGCTGCGGGCGGCGGATGCCGCGATGTACCGCGCCAAGCGTGCGCGGCCGGGGACGTGGCAGTTGGCGGAAGGCGTTGCCGGGCGGGTTTGATGTCTATCGTTTCGCGCTGCGGGCGAGGCCGCGGCGGCGGGATAAGAAGCGCACGCGGCGCGGGCGCATACGAAGGGGACGATGATGAAAAACTCGTTGCCGGTGAGCATTGGGAGGCTGTGCGTCGCAAGCGCGGTGCTGCTGTGTCTGCTGCTTGGCGGGTGCAAGACGCCGCCGCTTCATCGGGGGCTCACGCAGACGCAGGTCACGGCGCTGAAGTCGGCCGGGTTTCAGGAGACCGGGCAAGGGTTCGAGTTCGGGTCGAGCGGGCCGATTTTGTTCGATTTCGATCGGTATAACCTGAAGCCGGATGTGAGGCGGATCGTTGAGCGGATCGGGAGGACGTTGAAGTCAGCCGGAATCAATGGAGTGCGGGTTTATGGGTACTCCGATGATGAGGGGGAGGTGGCTTACGACCTGGAGTTGTCGCGGCGGCGGGCGGAGGTGGTGGCGATTGAACTGGTGGATGTGGGGCTGGACGGGAAGCAGATTGCGGTTATAGGGAAGGGGAAGAACGATCCGGTGGGGGATAACCGGACGCCAACCGGGCGGGCGCAGAATCGGCGGGCGGCGATTGTGGTTTCGCCGCGGTGAGGGGTGTTTAACGGGATATAAACGTCCCGCGATGTGTATCAGGTATTGGCGGTCGTAGCCGATCGTGTGTGGCTGGCAGTAACACGGCAGTCCAGCTAGTTCCGATTGGTCACGCACGGGAACGCCGGAGTACGTCCGGAAATTGATCGCAGACATTTTAATGCGTGACGCCTCCAGACTGTTCAACTCCGATGGGCCGGGGCATCAAGCGAGCCCACCCGCCAGGTTTCGAACGCGGTTTGGAAAGGCTCGCCAATGGTGCATATCAAGAGTCGACGGGGGCGTGACTCAGAGTGAAAGAATAAGTGCAGCTTGCCAAACCCCCTTGCAACATACTTCAGCTATCGACATCTCCTAGCAATGCTGCCTCAACGTTTTGAGGGGTTGCCTGAAGGAGCGATTCAAAATCAGATGGACCGAAAACGGGTGCCGAGCGCAATTTTTCCTTTGCCTCTCGATCAGAAAGGTCAAGCTCATTGAATCGGCCATCAAGCTTACGAAGATGGGCGTAGCAGCCTATGTCAATGGCGAACGCTTGGTATGTTCCGGCCTGAGATTTGTGAGTTATGGCGGCGCCAGCATTATGGATTATTCGATAATCAAGTAGGCGATTTATGAGCTGTCGAAAATCGTCTCTTTGTTGTAAGGATTGTTCGGAAATTACGAAGGCATTAGATTTCTTTGTTAGGCAGAATGTTCTGAGTGCGTAGATGCCACGCATTAGCACGTCTTGTTCGCCACCTTCGGAGTCCTGCTTTAATTCCTCGATGCGGCGTTCAAAATTGGACCGGCTCATGACTCTGACATCATCTTTGCCGATTCGGTCGCCGCCATTTTCACGAACAGTATTTAGAACCTCCAGAAACAATGACAAAGTATCTCTCGGAACACCACCGCCGGCCATCACGAGCCGATCAAACCCTTCCCCTTTGAAAAGCTGGTCGATTTGATTGGATTTTAGCCCTACCGATCTTCCAAATTCATGAAAAATTCTGCGGTTCTGATCGCGAGTTCGCGCAAAGTCCGTGAATGTGTAGTCGATATTGATAGGTTGATAATCATGGCGTTCTTGGGCGCCGATGGGTTGGCCGTCGCGATCAACGTATAGGGAAGATGCATGGCGCAGAGTGGCAACCTTGAAGTAGAGCGGTACGTCCTTGCAAAGGCGATGGATGTAATCCATCACGAACGGTTGGTCAATTTTCCTAAGATGATAAAGGTCATCGATTTGGAGAAATACAGATTTTACTGAGCTGGAGACGTGGAAGAACTCTCGAACTTGTTCTTTAAGGCGTGGAAGTAACATATCTAGTTCACGCAACTTATCGTTGCGGACTTTATAGTTTCTCTCGATCTCCGTTTTTGACTTATGAGCGGAGATTTCACCGATTTTTGCAGTAATTGGTGTGCTCGAAATCCCAAGTGACACTTCATCAGACGTGTTTTGCTCCGCGCTACTTGTGCTCCGAACAGACTCTTCGCTCGAGTCTTCGGAAACTCTGAGCTTAGAGAGTTCTCCGCGAATTTGCTTTACTAGGTCCCGTGATCGCTTTTTTCTACCAAACCATCCAGTGAGATGTCTTTCGAGCTCGCCGAACAGTGCGTCGAGAATTTCAATTAGGACATTTGGAAATGAATGCCTTTTGAAATCTTCGCAATTCAAATAGACCGCGCGGACGGAGTCATCAACGGATCGACTCGAATGATGAAGAAGGAGAGTTTTTCCGCAACCGCGCCGCGCAAAAATGGCGTGATTTTGCCTTGCACAGACGTCACCTACGATGTTGCTGGCATCGATATATGGAACGGCTTCGGAACTATCGCGCTGAATACGAAGGCTTTCGGTAATTTTTTGCCGAAGCGCGATAAGTTTTTTTTCGTCTGGACTCGTCAAGAGATTCTCCTGGGATGGAAGTCACGGCCTAACGCAAATTTGACCCTATTTTGGCATAGTGTACCGTGTAACGATACTTGCCACCAACGCTGACTAGGACCGGCCCACTGTAGCAAGCTGATGGGACGTACTGCGGGCTGGTTGGGAAACGGTACTAGCCGATCCCGGAATGCCCCGTTGTGCAGTGGCGCGTTACACCGAACCTTCCACAAACCGTCTCCGGTGAAGGTTCCACAGTGCTGAAGCCTCCCCCAATTATTTTTCGCGTTAAGCACGCGAGTCCTTCTTTGCCTTGTCGGCGTTTGTTGAACCTTGTCAGAATGTGTTACCACGGTCATCAATCTCGACCAATACGTCATAAGCGTTGTTGGAATGGTCTTCTTGTAATAGCGAACATCACCTGTCGTGGAATCGTTAAAATCAGCAACGGATTGGCCCGCGTCCTCTTCTGAAAGCGCAGGTGCCTTCAACTGACCGAGAGTGAATGCTCTGCGGCGTCCGCTTGGGCAGCTGCGTTGGCACTGCGTAGGGCAGCGGCGGCCACTGGCCACCAAACCTATCACCAAGCGATATTGCAAGACGACCGCGCCGTCCCCGCGCCACCGGTAGCTGTGCAATGCGAACCCGCGCCGTCGTCATAGAACGTCCGCGTCTCCGGTTGCGGCACCGACGGATCGTACGGATTAGGCGCACCGTGCGGACCGCGCGCGGCATCGAAAGGTCGCGTCGGCGCATACGGTTTGCCGCCGCCAGGAGCGTGTGACCCACTGGCCCGCAGATATTCATTCCAGTTCAGTTCACGCTGTTCGTGCCCGGGCAACGCCCGCCCGAAGCTATCGCTCCCACCCGCACCGAGTTCGACGCGATTCGAAGACCATACGGAATTGCCGGACTCGTGTTCATCCGAAGACTGCGGCGCAAGCGTATCGCCCGAAACCCGCAACGGCCGCGTATCCGGCATATTGAACGGACTACGTTCGACTGGCGCTGCGTACTTCACACGCCGTGTCGTCCGCGCCACACGCCCATCATCCCGAGCCACAATCCGACGTTCGGAACGAAACACATTGGCACCGCCCGGGTGCTCGACCAGCGAATCGCGGCCCGAAGCGTCGGCGGTAGAAACAGAAAGCGCACAAGCAAGCGCAGCGGCAGAAGAAAAGCGAAGAGGATGATTCATCGGGCTCCGAACCAGCTGATAGGCGATGGGAAAAAACGGCAGATCACTGGCTGGCGGCTCGGCGACGGATGGGCGTCGAAGCGGCCCTGAAGCGACTACGAGGCGCGGCGGACGCGACACGCAGGAAGGCTGGCTGGATTGCAGAAGCGAGCTCGAATTATTTCATAAAAATAACAATAAGCTTTCGTGAGCGGCGAAAGCGTCAGCATACGGAAGGATTCGCCGCCCCAACCCAACGCCCCGCAACGGTGCAGGTCAGTGCAATCATCAGTCGATTGGTTTAAATAGTTCGACCCTATAAAACCAAAAGGTCGCTCGCCGCCCACCCGAAAATCTCCGCATGCCTTATCCCACAAGCCGCAACGCCACCTACCCACCCAAAATCGCAACCCAATTGCACCCACCGCAAACGTTGGCACCCCCACCAAGTTGCGCCCGAATCGCCACCCGCCACCCGGCAAGTTTCTCCGTGTTTTCCCTCATAACACCGGCATTTTTGACAGACGATTTAAAAACGCCCATATAATTTCGGCTGCCTTGCCAATGGCTGTCGGACCATCCCTCCGAACGAGCAATTTGGCAAGCGGGGCAGGCGAAACGCTTGCGCAATGCAAGACGCATCACGATGTCTTTCCGAACCAGACGTCCCCTTCGGGGACTGCAAGAGCCGGGCCCCGCTACGCATCATCCATCCGCAGGTCCGTCTTCATGTGTCTCGGGCGTGTCCCATGTCCTCGCCCCGGGTGCTGTTCGATTGCGCAAGTCATGCCGCCTTTGCCCGTATGACTAACAACATCGAGGAGCTCCTGATGACGCTGTCCCGTCTTACGTCCATTTCCGTCGCCGCCGTGCTGTTCGCCGCCGGCGCCGCCGCCGCGCAAGCGGAAACCGTGAAGATCGCCATCGCTGGTCCGATGAGCGGTTCGGTCGCCCAATACGGCGACATGGTGAAGGCCGGTGCGCTGACCGCGATCGAACAGATCAACGCGGCAGGCGGTGCGGGCGGCAACAAGTTTGAAGTCGTGATGATGGACGACGCTTGCGAACCGAAGCAGGCCGTCGCCGTCGCCAACAAGATCGTCAGCCAGAAGATCAAGTACGTGATCGGCCACGTGTGCTCGGGTTCGACGATCCCCGCATCCGACATCTACGAAAACGAAGGCATCGTGATGGTCACGCCGTCGGCCACCGCGCCGCAGCTGACGGAAGGCAAGAAGCGCCACTTCATCTTCCGCACGATCGGCCGTGACGACCAGCAAGGCCCGGCCGCCGCGCACTACATCATCAACAACGTGAAGCCGAAGAAGGTCGCGATCCTGCACGACAAGCAGTCGTACGGCCAGGGCATCGCATCGTCGGTGAAGAAGGACCTCGAAGGCGCGAAGATCCCGGTCGTCCTGTTCGAAGGCGTCAACGCCGGCGATTCGGACTACTCGGCGATCATCACGAAGCTGAAGTCGCAAGGCGTCGACTTCGTCTACTTCGGCGGCTACCACCCGGAAATGGGCCTGCTGATGCGCCAGGCGCGCGAGCAGGGCGTGAAGGCAACGTTCATGGGACCTGAAGGCGTGGGCAACAAGGACGTGACGGCGATCGCCGGCCCGGCTTCGGAAGGCATGCTCGTCACGCTGCCGGCCGACTTCTCGGCCGACCCGTCCAACGCAGGCCTCGTGAAGGCGTTCGCGGACAAGAAGCGCGACGCGAACGGCCCGTTCCAGATGCCGTCGTACGCAGCGGTGAAGATCATCGCCGATTCGATCGCGGGAGCGAAGACGACGGACCCGACGAAGGTCGCCGCGTACATGCACAAGACGACGTTCGACACGCCGATCGGCAAGGTCGCGTATGACGCACAGGGCGACCTGAAGTCGTTCAAGTTCGTCGTCTACACGTGGCACAAGGACGCGACGAAGACCGCCGCCCGGTAATACGGAGTACCCGCCCCGCGCACCGCTCTGCCCGTCACCCGGGCAGGGCGCGTGCGCATTTGGCCGTTGCGCGGCCAAGGGGCGGCCCGAGACGACACCGTGCGTTGCGCGCGGCCGAACGCCGTGATCCGGCGACGGCATGCGACCCAGCGCCAACGGGAGCTTCCCGCACATGACTGACTTCTTTCCTCAATTCGCCCAGCAACTGGTCAACGGCCTGACGCTGGGTGCGATCTATGCGCTGATCGCCATCGGCTATTCGATGGTCTACGGCATCATCGGCATGATCAACTTCGCTCACGGCGAGATCTACATGATCGGCGCGTACGTGGGCCTCGTTACCCTCACCGCCATCGGCATCTCCGCCGGCTATCCGCTGCCGCTCGTGCTCGGGGCCGCACTGATCGTGTCGGTGATCGTCACGGGCCTGTACGGCTTCGCGGTCGAGCGCGTCGCGTATCGCCCGCTGCGCGGCGGCCCACGCCTCGTGCCGCTGATCTCCGCGATCGGCATGTCGATCTTCCTGCAGAACTACGTGCAGATCGGCCAGGGGGCGCGCGACGTGTCCGTGCCGGTGCTGATCTCCGGCGCGTTCGAGATCCATCTCGGCGGCGACTTCAACGTGACGATTCCGTATGCGCGTCTCTTGATCGTCTGCGTGACGCTCGTGCTGATGATCGCGCTTACGCTGTTCATCTCGCATTCGCGGATGGGCCGTGCGTGCCGCGCGTGCGCCGAGGACATGAAGATGGCGAACCTGCTCGGCATCGACACGAACCGCGTGATCTCGTTCACGTTCGTGCTCGGCGCGATGCTGGCCGCCGTCGGCGGCGTGCTGATCGGGCTGACGATCGGCAAGCTGAATCCGTACATCGGCTTCGTTGCGGGCATCAAGGCGTTCACCGCCGCGGTGCTCGGCGGGATCGGCAGCATCCCGGGCGCGATGCTCGGCGGCGTGCTGCTGGGCCTCGCGGAAACCTTCGCAGCAGGCTACATGCCGGCCGAGTACAAGGACGTGGTGGCGTTCGGCCTGCTCGTGCTGATCCTGCTCTTCCGCCCGACTGGCCTGCTCGGCAAGTCGGACATCGAAAAGGTCTAAGGGAGACGCAGATGAGTCAAGTCATTTCCGTTCGCCGTCCGGCCGCCGACGCTTCGGTCAGCCAGGCGCTGAAGAACGCCGTGGCCGCCGCGTTCCTGACGGCGATCCTCACGATTCCGGTGCTCGGGCTGCAGCTGAAGCTCGACGGCTATCAGGTGGTGCTGACGCCGCACTGGCGCCCGGTGTGGATCGCGGTCGCGGCCGTGTTCCTGTTCCAGCTGTTCAAGCCGTGGCTCGTGCGCGCGAAATCGGCGGTGAAGCTGCCGGCGCTGCCCGCGATGGGCGCGCAGCAGCAGCGCGTGGTCATCTGGGTGCTGCTCGCGGTCGGGCTCGTGTGGCCGTTCTTCGGCTCGCGCGGCGCGGTGGACGTCGCGACGCTCGCGCTGATCTACGTGATCCTCGGCCTCGGGCTGAACATCGTGGTCGGTTTCGCGGGCCTGCTGGATCTCGGCTATGTCGGGTTCTACGCGGTTGGCGGCTACACGTACGCGATGCTGAACCAGTATTTCGGGCTGTCGTTCTGGGAGTGCCTGCCGATCGCGGCGATCGCGGCGGCGACGTTCGGCTTCCTGCTCGGCTTCCCGGTGCTGCGCCTGCGCGGCGACTATCTCGCGATCGTCACGCTCGGCTTCGGTGAAATCATCCGCCTGCTCGCGAACAACCTGACGAGCCTCACGGGCGGCCCGGACGGCATCTCGAGCATTCCGAAGCCGACGGTGTTCGGCTTCGAGATGGCGCGCTCGGCGAGCGTCGAAGGCGCGAAGACTTTCCATGAACTGATCGGGCTGGAGTACAGCGGCGAGCACATGGTGATCTTCCTGTACCTGATCGCGCTGGTGCTGGTCGGCTTCACGCTGTTCGTGACGAGCCGCCTGATCCGCATGCCGATGGGCCGTGCGTGGGAAGCGCTGCGCGACGACGAGATCGCGTGCCGCTCGCTGGGCCTCAACCCGACGCGCATCAAGCTGTCGGCGTTCACGCTCGGCGCGGCGTTCGCGGGTATCGGCGGCGCGTTCTTCGCGGCGCGTCAGGGCCTCGTGAATCCTGAATCGTTCACCTTCATCGAATCGGCGCTGATTCTCGCGATCGTCGTGCTCGGCGGGATGGGCTCGCAGCTCGGCGTGATTCTCGCGGCGATCCTGCTGACCGTGCTGCCGGAAGTCGCGCGCGGCTTCGCCGAGTACCGGATGCTGATCTTCGGTCTGGTGATGGTGTTGATGATGATGTGGCGTCCGCAGGGCCTGCTGCCCGCGAGCCGTCCCCACGTGGAGCTGCCGCAATGAGCGCGAATGCAGAACTGTTGAAGGTCGCCGGGCTGCAGATGCGCTTCGGCGGATTGCTCGCGGTGGACGGCATCGATTTCGACGTGCGCCGTAACGAGGTGTTCGCGATCATCGGGCCGAACGGAGCAGGCAAGACCACGGTGTTCAACTGCGTCGGCGGCTTCTACAAGCCGACCGGCGGCGACGTCGTGCTCGACGGCCACGCGATCGGCGGGCTGCCGAGCCACAAGATCGCGTTGAAGGGCCTGGTGCGCACGTTCCAGAACATCCGCCTGTTCAAGTCGCTGACGGTCGTCGAGAACCTGCTCGTCGCGCAGCATCGCAAGGTGAAGGCCGGGCTGCTGCCGGGCCTGTTCTCGACGCCCGCGTACCGCCGCGCCGAGAAGGAAGCGCTCGAACGCGCGGCCGTGTGGCTCGACCGGATGGGGCTGAGGTCGGTCGCCAACCGGCCGGCCGGCACGCTGTCGTACGGGCACCAGCGGCGTCTGGAGATCGCGCGCTGCATGATCACCGAGCCGCGTCTGCTGATGCTCGACGAGCCGGCGGCCGGTCTCAACCCGCAGGAAAAGATCGAGCTGCAGCACCTGATCGACAAGCTGCGCCATGAGTTCGGCGTGTCGGTGCTGCTGATCGAACACGACATGAGCCTCGTGATGGGCGTATCGGACCGTATTCTCGTGATGGAGCACGGGCGGCCGATCGTGATCGGCACGCCGGAAGCGGTCCGCAACGACCCGCGCGTGATCAAGGCGTATCTGGGGGAAGAGTGATGCTGAAGCTGGAACAGGTCCATACGCACTACGGCGCGGTCGAGGCGCTCGCGGGCGTGTCGATCGAGGTGAAGAAGGGCGAGATCGTCACGCTGATCGGCAGCAACGGCGCCGGCAAGACGACGCTGATGATGACCGTGTGCGGCACGCCGCGCGCATCGTCGGGCCGCGTGCTGTTCGAGGGCAACGACATCACCGCGATGTCGACGCACCAAATCATGCGGCAGGGGATGGCGATCTCGCCGGAAGGGCGGCGCGTGTTTCCGAGCCTGACGGTGCTCGAGAACCTGAAGATGGGCGGCTTCTTCGCGAGCCGTCACGAGATCGACGACGGCATCGAGCACGTGTTCAAGTTGTTTCCGCGCCTGAAGGAGCGCGCGACGCAGCGGGCCGGCACGATGTCGGGCGGCGAACAGCAGATGCTGGCGATCGGCCGCGCATTGATGAGCAAGCCGCGTCTGCTGCTGCTCGACGAGCCGACGCTCGGCCTCGCGCCGCTCGTGATCGCGCAGATCTTCGACATCATCCGGACGATTCGCGACGAAGGTGTCACGGTGTTCCTGGTCGAGCAGAACGCGAACAAGGCGCTCGGTGTGGCCGATCGCGGCTACGTGCTCGAAACGGGGCGCGTGGTGCTGGCCGACACGGGCGCGAACCTGCTCGCGAACGACCGGATCAAGCAAGCCTACCTCGGCGGTTGATGAGGAAAGCCGCCGGCCTGCAACGGGCCGGCGGCGGAGCCGATGCTTTTGCCGACTGAATTACGGACTGAAGAAAGCTGCGACCGATTTTGCTTTCGATCGTCGCTCAATTCGGACTACATCTGAAAGCGGCCGCGTTGCGGCGCGTTCACGCGTGCAACGCCAGCCCTTTCACGGCCTTGTCCACGGCCTTCTTCGGTCCGTGCAGAGCCAGCCCGACCAGATCCAGATTCTCCGCATCCCCGGCGCGAAACACTTCGCGGTTGGCCGCGTCGTGCCCGGTCGAAAACATCGCATGCACGTACGGCACGATCGTCAGTTCGCGCGACAGCGCCTGCCGGTGTGCGGCCTGCAGCCCGTTCAAGTCGGACGCGAACACCAGCATCGGCTGGCCCAGCATGCGTCCGTAGCGGCGGCCCGCTGCATCCTCGTAAGGCTCGCCGAGCGCGTCGGGCGCTTCGGCCGCGACGCCCGTCGCGAGAAACGCGACGACATTGAGTTTCTGCCACGCCGCGAGATCGTCGCGCACGATCAGCGCTACCTTGGTATCGATCATGATTGCTCCTCGTTGAAGCACGCATGATCGGATGTCGCGCGCGCTTAGTCTGGAACGTTTGTGCTCAGGTGCCGGTACGCAGCCGGCGTGATCCGGTACGCGCGGCGGAACCAGCGGCCCAGGTGGCTCTGGTCGGCGAAGCCGACGTCCGCGGCCGCCTGGGCGGGCGTGCGGCCGGCCGCCAGCAGCCGGCGCGCGGCGCGCAGCCGCAAGCGCACCAGGTACGCGTGCGGCGAGGTGCCGTACGCGCGCTGGAACAGCCGCGTCAAGCGGAACCGGTCGATCCCGGCGGCGCCGGCCAGCTCGTCGAGGCCGAGATTGCCATCCATGTGCGCATGCAGCAGATCGCGCACACGCGCGATCGCCGGCGGCACGACGCCGCTTTCCAGCGCGAGCGGGATGCCACGCAGTTCGCCGCCGAGCCGCGTCAGCAGGCGGTCGAGCGTCTGATCGCGCGCGAGCCGGCCTTCGTTGCCGTGGATCGCGAGAAACGCGTGCCGGATCGCCTCGACGAGGCCGCGATCGTCGACGAGCGTATGGCCGAACGCGGCTTCGACGCTGCCGAGGCCCGGCAGGTCCAGCCGGCGCGCCGCGCGTTCGACCCAGGCTTGCGGCAGGTACAGCATCCCGTAGGTGAAGCCGCCCGCTTCGGGCGCATGGCCGTCGTGCATCGCGCCGGGCTCGATCAGGATCGCGCGGCCCGGCACGCTCGTATGCAGCGAACGGTGGCACTGGAAACGCTGCACGCCCTGCTCGGTGAAGCCGACCAGCATGTCGTCGTGATCGTGCGCATCGTACGCATGGCCGTTGAAATGCGCGTGCAGGCTTTCGATGCCGGTTTCCGCATCGCGCCGCGCGACGAGCCAGTGGTCGCGCGTGTCGGGATTCTTTGCCGCTGTCGTCATCGCCTGCCTCGCGCGTCGTCGTTGCGTGACCGGTAGTGTACGCAGGTCGCGGGATGGCGGTTGCGGGTCATGCGTCGCTCGCCGCCGCGCGTTCGTCACGCGCATATTGCGCGGGCGGCCGGCCCACGTGCCGCGTGAACGCGACGCTGAAGGTGCTCGCGGAACTGTAGCCGACGCGCCCGGCGATCTCCGCGATGCGCCCCTCGTCGCGGCGCAGCAGGTTTTTCGCGAGCGCCATGCGCCAGGTGAGCAGGTATTCCATCGGCGCGACGCCGACCGCGCGGCTGAAGCGTTCGAAGAAGGTCGAACGCGACAGCGCCGCTTCCTTCGCGAGCTCGACGACCGTCCACGGGTGCGCGGGGCGTTCGTGCATCCCGCGGATCGCGGCGGCGAGACGGCTGTCGGCGAGACCGCGCACGAGGCCGGGCGATGCGCCCGTGTCTGCCGAAAACCGCAATGCCTCGATCAGCAGCACTTCCACGAGGCGCGACAGCACGAGTTCGCGCGCCGGCCGCTGCGCACGCGATTCGTCCCGCACCAGTTGCACGAGCGTGGTGAGGCGCGGTTCGCCGCGCACGTGCACGTATTGCGGCAGCAGCGACACCAGCAGCGCCGCGTCTGGCGAACTGAAGCTGCAGTGGCCGGCCATCATGCGCGCGTCGACCGCGCGGCTCGCATCGCCGATTCGGTATTCGCCGTTGTCGAGCACGACCGGCGCGGCCGTTTCGACGCCCGGCGGCGGCAGCTCGAGACTGGATATCGCGACGCCGTAGGCCGCCGGAATCAGCACGAAATCGCCGGGCAGCAGCGCGATCGGCGGATGCCCGTCGATCGCGACCTGGCACCCGCCTTCCAGGACCACGCAATAGAACGGCTCGCCCGCGACCGTCCGGCTGATGCGCCAGGGGCTCGCGCCATGAACGAGTTTGGAATACCGCGTGCTCGGCTGCAGCAGCGTCACGACCTCGGCTAGCGGATCGATCATCGCCGGACTCTCGCAAAAGAAAATCGGATTTTCGATTGTAGCGAATACGGATGCGGCCATCTATCGTACGAACACATGCCCAACACGTCACAGGAGTGAGTTCGCATGAAGACCGTATTGATCACCGGCTGTTCCTCCGGCTTCGGCCTCGAGATTGCCCGCTATTTCCTGGCCCGCGACTGGCAGGTCGTCGCGACGATGCGCACGCCGCGCGAGGACGTCCTGCCGCCGTCGGAGCACCTGCGCGTGCTGGCGCTCGATGTCACGAACCCCGACAGCATCCGCGCGGCGATCGATGCCGCCGGCCCGATCGACGTGCTCGTCAACAATGCGGGTTTCGGCGCGGCCGCGCCGGCCGAGCTGATGCCGCTCGACACCGTGCGCGCGCTGTTCGAGACCAACACGATCGGCACGATCGCGGTGACGGAAGCCGTGCTGCCGCAGTTGCGCCAGCGCGGGGCCGGCGTCGTCGTGAACGTCACGTCGAGCGTCACGCTGAAGGTGCTGCCGCTGGTCGCCGCCTATCGCGCCAGCAAGGCGGCGGTCAATGCGTACACCGAATCGATGGCGCTCGAACTCGAGCCGTTCGGCGTGCGCGCGCGTCTCGTGCTGCCGGGCCGTGCACCGGACACGCGTTTTGCCGACAACGCGCGCGTGCACATGCACGGCTTCGAGCACGAGGCTTATGCGGAATTTGCCGCGGCGGCCTTTACGCGCATGGTCGACGAATCCGCGCCGATTACGCATGCGCGGGACGTCGCCGAAGCCGTGTGGCGTGCGGCGACCGATCCGTCGTGCCCGATGCGCATCCCGGCCGGCGCCGATGCCGAAGCATGGGCGGCCGAAGCAGGCTGAGGCTCGCCGACATGGGCGCGAACCTGCTCGCCAACGACCGGATCAAACAGGCTTGTTTGCGCGAGTGATGCAGGATGCCGCCGGCCTGCAACGGGCCGGCCGCGCGATGGCCTGCACGTCCGTGCATGTATCACGGACGGATGCGGTCCGTGCTTTTCAGCATGTCGCGCTCGGCATGAAAAAACGCCGGGAGCGCTACTGCTCGCCGTCTATCCGTCGGCCGTGCATG
Organism: Burkholderia sp. Tr-862; assembly: GCF_011753085.1. NCBI lineage: Bacteria > Pseudomonadati > Pseudomonadota > Betaproteobacteria > Burkholderiales > Burkholderiaceae > Burkholderia > Burkholderia sp. Tr-862. Next base: position 33,902 of record NZ_VWWG01000006.1, on the reverse strand, counting down.
GTCGCGCCGTCGCTACTCCACCCGATACACGGGCGACCATGCCGCGCCGGACACCCACTGCTACTGGCCGCCGCCATACAGCTCGTTGAGACGCTGGAGGTCCCCCGACTTCTGCATACGCAAGTATTCCTCCTTGACTTGCGCGCGCGTGAGCCCGGTCGGCCCACCCGCCTGGGAACCGGCGCTGGGCATGCTGCCCATCGACGTCGCGCTGATCGCCGAGTCGGACGACTTGCTCGACGCTGCCGCGGCGCCATCGTCCTGCGCCCGGGTGAGACCTGACGCACCCAATACACAAATGACGGCCAGTGCCGCCTTGTACATGCCCTTCATCGTGGCACCTCACATGAAAAAGCGATGCGACAACAATGACGCGCGGATTACGCATCGTCCGCGTATGTCGACACGCCGCGTGCGTGCGGCTGCTTTCGGCGCGCTCACCTGCATCGTGACGCGCGACGTGCCGGCAGCCGTGGTCGACAGGCCTGCGCCTGTCTACGCCCGCACGCGTAACGTCGATCCTCTCCCGGCAATTCCCACGGCTTTCCGACGATTGACGCATCGGCATGCGCAGATTCGCGCCATGGTTCTGTCGCGCGTGGCGAGTCGTTTTGTGCGCGTTTTACTCGCGCATCGCGAATCGGATCATTCCGCCGCAATTGCATCGCGCCGGACAAATCCCGCATGCCGAACGCAGCAGTGGGTTCGTCACGCAAACGCAGCCGGAATGGCGGAATGATAGAGCCCACATGTCGGATTAACGCCCTCTTGAAAGGGGGCAATTGCCGTCTTTGTCATGTGGGATGGCTAAACTGACAGGCATCGCGGAACGTGTGCAGTCGAGCGTCTCGCCCCGGCCCGCGAGCGAATCCGGTGCATGTTCGAGGAGCGCATTCATGTCTGACAAACACGCCGCGCTTGCGAGTCATATTCGTCGGCTCTGTTCGCTTGCCGTCGAGCCGCGCCTCGTCATTCCTCATGTGATTGAGGCGACCCGGCACATCGTCGGTGCCGATTGGGGCATGTTCATATATGCCGACGAGCACTACGCGGTGTCGGACGTGTGCAGCGAAAACGATGTGGTCTACACGTTATTGCCGGCGTATTTCGCGAACATTCACAACTCTTCCTGTCATGAGGTGCTGGGCATCACGTTTTCCGATGCGATGCGCCGCGGGCGCGGTTTCGACAACAGCGCGCACTACGATGATGCATTGCTGTCGAGCGAGATGTATGCGGACCTGTGGCGGCCGATGTCGATGCGCCACTGCCTTGAGCTGACCGCGACGGACGGCACGCGCGGCTGGGGCAGCCTCCTGCTGTCGCGCGCATCAGGCGGCCGTCCGTTCTCGGAAAAGAACCATCGCGACATCGAACCCGTGGCACGGCATCTTGCCCATGCGCTGTCGCGGCCCGTGCAGCCAACGCTTCACGAATCGGAATGCAGCCAGTCCGCGGTCATGGTGGTCGATGACGATGGCCGGCTCCTGCTGCACAACACCGACAGCATCCGGATGCTGTCGCTCGCGACCGGCGAGCCGCTCGCGTTCTACCATCACGAACGCTTGCCGGACTGGCTCGCGCCGCTGCGGTCGAACATCAACCGGATCTGGCTCGGCTACCCGGCGCCACCCGCGATGCTCGAGCGTCGCAACGATGCGGGGCGTTTCCGCTTCAAGGCCTATCGATGTACCCACGAGGTCGCGTTGCAACGCGATGCCGCGATCGTGATCTATATCGAACACTTTCCGCCGCTCAGGCTGATGGTCGAACGACTCGGTTTCGCGTTCGGCCTGACCGAGCGACAACGCGAACTCTGTGTGCAACTCGTGCTGGGCCGCTCGCACAGCGAGATCGCGCGTGACTTCGCGCTGCGCGACAGCACGGTCGTCGATCATGTTCGCAAGATCTATCGCCGGCTCAACGTACACAACCATGACGAATTGCGCAGCGTGTTTCGGGCCGGGAGGCTTGACTAGGTTTCGAGGCGCGCGGCGCGGCACGCCTGGTCCTGCTCGAATCTTGCCGCGCGCTGGTTGCGTGCGGCGTTGCGCCTGGCGTTCCGTTACAGCGCGCGGCGGATCGCCTGCTCGAGCAACGACAACCCGAGATCGATTTCCGCTTCGCTGACGGTCAGCGGCGGCGCGATCCGGAACACGCCGCCCATGCCGGGCAACTGCACGATGTTCATGCTGAGCCCGAGGTTCATGCACTCGCGCGTGATCTTCGCGCCGAGCCCGTCCGCCGGCTCCTTGGTCCGGCGATCCTTGACGATCTCGACGCCGAGCAGCAGTCCACGTCCGCGCACGTCGCCGATGCAGTCGAAGCGCTCCATCAGGTCGAGCAACCCGCGCCGCAGCCGGTCGCCCATCACGTTCGCCCGCTGGACGAGGCCGTCGCGCTGCACCACGTCGAGCACGCGCAGGCCGACCGCGGCCGGCAGCGGATCCGACACGTGCGTCGTATAGAACAGGTAGCCCAGTTCGTGCGCGCGCTCCTCGATCTGCGCGGACGTGACGACGGCCGCGAGCGGCAGCCCCGCGCCGAGCGTCTTCGACAGCGTGAGGATGTCGGGCGTCACGCCGTCGCGCTGGCACGCGAACATCGTGCCGGTGCGTCCGACGCCGGTTTGCGCTTCGTCGAGGATCAGCAGCATCCCGCGTGCCTCGCACTTGCGCTTGAGTGCCGCCATGTAGCCTTCCGGCAATTCGATGATGCCGCCGGAGCTGAGGATCGGCTCCGCGATGAATGCGGCGAGGTTGCCGCTCGACTGGCGATCGATCAGATCGAATGCGTAGTCGAGTTCGGCGAGAGGGTCGTACGTGCCGCCGCGCTCGAAGCGCGGCCGGTACGTGAACGGCGCCGGAATTGCGAACGAGCCGACGGCGGCCGGGCCGACGCCCCTGCGGCCGGCGCTGTACGTGGCGGACGCCGCCGCGCCCGTCATCCCGTGCCACGACTGCGCGAAGCCGACGATCTCGTACTTGCCGGTGACGAGCTTCGCCATCCGGATCGCCGCTTCGTTCGATTCCGCGCCGGTGCTCAGCAGCAGCGCGCGATCGAGGCCGGGCGGCGTGATGTCGGCGAGGCGCGTCGCGAGGTCGACGACCGGGCGCGACAGCATCCCGCTGAACAGGTGATCGAGCTTGCCCGCGTATTCGCTGATGACGGAGACGATCTCCGGATGGCTGTGGCCGAGCACCGCGCTCATCTGGCCCGACGTGAAATCGAGGATCGCGCGGCCGTCGGCGTCGTAGACGAAGCTGCCTTGCGCGCGCTCGATGATCACCGGCTCGAATGTGCCGCCGTAGCGGACCAGATGCTGCCTGGCGTTGCGCCAGAAGGTTGCGTCGTCGTTCAGGGACATCGGGCATCTCCGGGCAAGGGGCAGGGATCGCTTGCAGTCTAGGCGCCGGTCTGGTTTTATGGAAACGAATAGTGCTTATGCAAGGTAGAAACGGAGCTAATACCTTGGGACGCTCGCTCGAAATCGACCTGCTGCGCTCGTTCGTCGTCATCGCCGAGATGCGCTCACTCAGCCGCGCGGCGGCGCGGGTCGGCCGCACGCAGTCCGCGCTCAGCCAGCAGATGCGCCGGCTCGAGGAAAGCGTCGACCAGCCGCTGTTCCAGCGCACCGGCCGCGGCGTGGTGCTGACGCACCCCGGCGAGCGGCTGCTCGTGCATGCGCAGCGCATCCTGCGGCAGCATGACGAGGCGATGGCCGACCTGTGCGGCACCGGATTGTCGGGCAGCATCCGGTTCGGGTGTCCGGACGATTACGCGGCCGCGTTCCTGCCGTCGCTGCTGCGGCAGTTCTCGAGCCAGCATCCGCTGGCGATCGTCGAGGTCGTGTGCGGGCCGACGCCGCGGTTGCTCGAACAGCTCGACAAGCGGGCGGTTGATCTCGCGATGATTTCATTGCCGGACGACGGGTCGACCGACGACGTCATCCGTCGCGAGCAACTGGTCTGGATCGGTTATCCGGGCCTCGATGCCGCGCAGTTCGATCCGTTGCCGCTCGCGCTTTCCGATCCCGATACGCTCGATCACATCGCGGCCTGCGATGCGTTGCATCGCGCGGGCCGCGATTATCGCGTCGCGTATGCGAGCAGCAGCCTCGCGGGGCTGACGGCGCTCGTGCGTTCGGGGCAGGCGTTCGCGGTGATGACGCAGACGGCGGTGCCTGCCGATCTGGCGATCCTCGCCGGCGATCGCGGGCTGCCGCCGCTGCCGGCGGTGGGCATTACGCTGCGCTTCGACCGGAAGCGGCCGTCGCATCTGACGGCCGCGTTCGCGGAGCATATCCGGGCGGTGTTGCCGGTGCTGTGACGGGCAGCATTCGCTCTCGACAATGCGGCAGCGGCCGTCAATCGCCCGGCATCAACGCCGGATTGAAGACGATTTCCCACAGATGCCCGTCCGGGTCCTGGAAGTACCCCGAATAACCGCCCCAGAAGGTCTTGCCGGCCGGCTTCACCAACCGGGCACCGGCAGCAAGCGCTTGCCGCATCACGTCATCGACTTCGCGCTCGCTCGCGACGTTGTGCCCGATCGTGAACTCGGTCGCGCTGCGCGCCGTCACCGGCAGCCCGGCGTCATGCGCGATGTTGCCGCGCTCGAACAGCGCTAGCTTCAGTCCGTTCTGGAAGTCGAAAAAGGCGACTGCGCCGTGTTCGAACTCGGTGCCGATGATGCCTTGCGTCGGCAAACCCAGCCCGTCGCGATAGAACGTCACGGCGGCGTCGAGATCGTCGACGCCGAGGGTCAGCACGCTGATTCGGGGTTTCATGGGGGAGCCTCGATGGAGGGAATGCGAAGCCGACAGATTATCCGCGATTGGCGGCATGTATCACCTTGTTCGTTCGCAGCGTGCGGTGCGGCACGATACTTCGACACGCGTCGAAACGAGGCGAGGTCGGGCTCCGATATAGTCGGGAATCGAATGCGATGCCGGCTGTCATGCGCGCTGGCCGATCTTGCCTGGGAGTTCCGATGATTGATTCTGTCGATGCGGACATGAACCGTATTTTCACCGTGTGGCACGACACGGTGCGCAAGCGCGACCTCGCTGGCACTGCGGCGCTTTATGCCGAGCGCGCGGTACTCGAAACGCCGCTCGCGCTGGCCGTTTATCCCGAGCGAAACAGCGGGTTGGTGGTCGGACGCGACGCTATCCTGACGTTCTTCGAGGACAGCATCCGCAAGTTTCCCAGCGACCTCGCGCAGTGGTATCGCACGGGCGTCTATTTCGTCAACGGCAAGCAGCTTACGTGGGAATATCCGCGCGTCGCGCCGGCCGGCGATCAGGTCGACCTGATGGAGATGATGGACATCGATGACGGTCAAATCGTCTGCCACCGTGTGTACTGGGGCTGGCATGGTGTCAAATTGCTCGCCGGCGCGCTCGCCGCGGCGGACGCGCGTGCGTCGCGATAGACGGGGCGACCGCAACGAATGGAAAAAGCACGTGTGGCGAGCGATGTGAAAGGCCGGCGTCGTCTGGTCATCGTCGGTGGTGGCGCGAGCGGCGTCGCCGCGTTTGCGGCTGCGGTCCGTTTCGGCGTCGCGCAGTCGATCGACATCGTCGATCCGCTCGGAATCGGGCGGGGCGTCGCATTCTCGGCGGTCGATCCGGCGCTGCTATGCAATACGTCGGTCGAGACGATGTCGATTCTTGACGACGATCCCGACGATTTCCGCGCCTATCTGCGATCCATCGGCGTGTCCGTGTCGCGCGACGCGTTCGTCGCGCGCCGCCACGTGTCGGACTATCTCGTTTCGCGCCATGCGCATTTCAGTCGGCAGGCCCGAGACGCGGGTATCGATCATCGTTTGGTGAGTGCCGGCGCCCGGTATATCGAAAGAACGCCGACGGGAGGGTACCGTGTCTGGCTCGACGTCGATAGGGCGCTCGAGGCGACCGATGTGCTCGTGTGTACCGGTAACGGCGAATCCTATGTACCAGAGTACGTGAAGGCGCACGTCGGCGCGCCGCGTATTTTCGCGCGGTTCTACCCGGAAGGAGCGGTGCTCGCGCAGCTCGAGCCGCGATCGCGCGTGCTTGTGCTGGGGAGCAGGCTGACGGCGGTCGACGCGGCGTTGCTGCTGTGCCGCGGCGGCCATTCGGCCGTCATCGCCTCTCCGTCGGGCCGCTTGCCTGCGGTGCGCACGGCGACGACCCGCGTCGCGCCGGTGCCGATCGACGCCGCGGCGTACGCCCGTCTCGATCTGAATTCAAGCGCGCTGTCGTGGCGCCTGATGCGCATCGTCGCACGTTCGGCGCGCGCGGTGCGCGGGCGCGCGCTGAGCGACCAGGTGGTACGGCTGCGTGATCCGATCGAGCGTCTGCGGCGCGAAGTGACGCTGGCACGCGACGGCGCGACCGACTGGCAGCACGTTCTGGTTGCGAACATGGACGCGGTCGAAGCGCGCCTGCGCAGCGAACCGCCCGCGCGTCAGAAGCTGGCGATCGACGCCTGCTCGCGCGCGATGGGCCGATATCTGTTTGCATGCCCGCTCGGGAATGGCGAGAAACTGCTCGGCTTTGCGGAGCAAGGGCGGCTGCATGTCAAGACAGGCATGCCGGCGATGCTGCACCAGGCCGGCGGCCGCTGGCGGATCGACTGGCAGGACGGCGCGTCGGAGACATACGATGCGGTGGTGTGCGCGACGGGCTTTCAGAAAGCGCCGCTGCGCGCGAGCGAAAGCGCGCTTGCGCTGTCTGCCGACTCGGACGTCGCGGGCGGCGTGCCGCGCGTGTCGACCGACCTCCGGGTCTGGCTCGCGGGCGGCGCGCATCCGGAGCGGATTTGGACGCTCGGCGTCGCGTCCTATCTCGGCGCGCCGCTGATCAACGCACTCTATCAGGCTGCGCGACAGGGTGGCGAGCTGTGTCGGCGCTGGCGTGCCGAAGACGAACGCCGCGCTGAGCAAGATACCGTTGCAACGGAGGCAGGATGAAACTGTATGGCGACCGCGGGTCGAGCAACACGCGGCGGGTATTGACCGTCGCAATGCATGAGTCGCTCGATGTCGACTTCACGCTGGTCAATCTGTTCGCCGGCGAGAACCGCACGGAGTCCTATCTCGCATTGAATCCGAACGGAACCATTCCGACGCTGACAGACGGCGTTGTCGTGCTGTTCGAGGCGTCGGCTATTGCGATTTACCTGGCCGAACGTTCCGGCTCCTCATTGTGGCCCTCAGGCACGGCGCGCGTCGATGTGCTCAAATGGATGTTCTGGGCTGCAGAACATTTCCGGCGCGGGCCCGCAGTGCTGATCGACGAGCGTTTCATTCACCGGCTCCAGGGACGTGAGGAGGATCCGGTGCTGGTCGCCGATGCGCTTCGATCGATTCGCCGGTATGCGCAGGTGCTCGACGACCATCTCCGCGATAGGGCGTTCGTGGTCGGCGACACGCCGACGCTAGCTGATATCGACCTCGCCGCGCCGTTCAGCCATGTACTGCGTACTCGTGCGCCATTCGACGACTACCCACATCTGTCCGCGTGGCATGCAAGGCTGCTGGACACGATACCCGCATGGCGCCGGACCGGTGAGGATCTGGAGCGACGTATCGTGGAAATCGAGGCGGCTTTCGCGTCTGGCCGTTACCGTCGGCGACCGGCGTTGCAGGAGGCCGGCGCGCGTGCGTGATAGCGCCGGTCAGGCCGTCTCGCGATATCCGGCGAAGCGCGGCGTGCCCCGCTGCGCTTGCGCGTCCAGTTCGGCGTTGCGCTCGATGCCAAAATGTTCGCGGAGCGCTTCCCAGCCGGCCGGTGTCACGACGACGACGCGTGTCTCATGACCGCGGGCCATCCACCCCCACGTACAGAATGCGTTCATCAAATGGGCGCCGAGCGCACCGGCGATATGGTATTGCCGCTCGGTCCAGTCGAGGCACCGGTGCGCGTGCCCTGCCTGATTCGCGAATGGCCCCCCGACGTCGAGGCCGAGTTGCTGCAGCCATGAATGCCCGCTCGGTGTGAGTTCGTACGCGTATTCGCCGTGCTCGATGAGGTAGCCACGCTCGAGCATTCGCTGCGTGACGGCAACGCCGATCTGCCCGGCGAGATGGTCGTAGCAGCAGCGCGCAAAGCGCAATTCCCGTGCGGAACGATTCGGTGTCGTGCGCCATGCCTGCGAGACGGGGCCGACGGACGCGAGGCTCTCGAGCACGCGTGGAACGTGCGGGCCAGCCAGGCTGTAGTAACGGTGTCGGCCCTTGCTTTCCACCTTCAGCAGGCCGCCGTCGAGCAGTTTTGCGAGGTGCGAGCTCGCCGTCTGCGCGGTGACGCCGGCGGCTTCCGCAAGCGCGCTCGCCGAACGGGCACAGCCGTCCGTCAGCGTGATCAGAATCACCGCACGCACGGGCTCCGCGATCAGATGGGCCACGGTTGAAATATTGTGCTGACTCACTGCTTCTCTCCGGTTCTATTTATTGTCTTTTCGTTTTCGTATCGCGAACCGATGTTCGATCCGGCACACTTCGATACGCTCCGAAGCATTGTCGATGGGCCCACGCTTATAGTCAACACGCTATTCCGTTGGGGACCTTATTCACGTGAATGAAACAATCGAATATAAGAAAAGCGTGTTGCTGGCGACAAGCCTTAGCTATGTCGTCGTCATACTCGACACGTCGATCGTCAACGTTGCACTCGCGCGGATCGCGGCTACGCTTGGCTCCGACGTATCGGGGCTGCAGTGGGTCGTCAATGCCTATACGCTGACGTTCGCGAGCCTGTTGTTGACCGGGGGCCTGTTAGGTGATCGTCTCGGCGCGAAGAACGTCTATCTGACCGGCTTGCTGGTGTTTGCGGCTGCGTCGGCGCTGTGCGGCGCCGCGCCTGATCTGGCGACGCTGGTGGTTGCGCGCGTACTGCAGGGAGTCGGCGCTGCGCTGCTCGTTCCGTGTTCGCTGACGCTGATCAGCACGGCATATCCGGACGCGCAGGAGCGAGCCGGGGCGATCAGCGTTTGGGCTGGCTGCGGCGGCATTGCGATGGCGGCGGGGCCGCTTGCCGGTGGTCTTCTGATCCACTGGTTCGGATGGCGAAGCATATTTTTCGTGAACGTGCCGCTTGCCATTTGCGGTGCGTGGCTGACGACGCACATTCCGCGCGCGTCGCAGCGCCACGGCGCAGCGCATATGGATATTGCCGGCCAGGTGGCGGCGATCATCGCGCTCGCGAGTTCGGTCGCGATCCTGATCGAAGGCGCGAAACTGGGATGGAGATCCACGCCGATTCTGGGCGGTATCGTGCTGGCCGTTGCGGCATGGTTCGGCTTCGTCGCGATAGAGCGTCGTCGCGCGCAGCCAATGCTTCCGCCCGGCCTGTTTCGTCTTCCCGTGTTTTCGGCATCGGTATTCGTCTCGCTGGTTTCGGCGCTGATTTTCTACGGATTGCTGTTCCTGCTCAGCCTGTATTTCCAGGAGAACCGCGGCTGGCCGCCGTTGCGGACTGGTCTCGCATTCCTGCCGCTGACCGTGCTGGTGACGGCCGGCAGCTTTTCCGCGGGCCGGTTGTGCCGTGCTTACGGCGCGCGCCGTGTCGTGGTCGCGGGCTTCCTGCTCTACGCATCGGGTTTCGCGGGGCTGCTGGCGTTGGCGAGCGATGCGCCGTACTGGCGCGTGGCGTTGTGTTTTCCTGCGGTCGGATTCGGCTCGGGCGTGATTACGCCGGCCGTCACGGCCGCGATGATGGGCGCCGTCGAGAAAAGTCGTGCCGGCATCGCGGCTGGCGTGCTCAATGCGAGCAGGCAAAGCGGCTCCGCATTCGGCGTGGCCATCTTCGGCGCGCTGATGAGCACCGCGCAGACACCGGGGGGAGGCGTGCGCGTCGCGATCTTCGTTGCGATCGCGCTGTCGCTGGCGGCGGCTGCATGCTGGCGCGTCACGCTCGTGCGGACCGGCCGCGAGCCGAAAGCCGCAGTCTGATTCCATTCACTCGGGCATTTCAACCAGATCGCCGTCGGGCGCGGTCTGCGACGCCGTGTCGGCGCGCATTTCGTGTCCGGGCCGCCGTTTCGCTGTCGCTTCTTGATGATCTAAGGACTTGAACCATGCGCTACTCGCTTACGGAAGCACCGATGGATGTCGTGGGGATCGGGATCGGTCCCGCCAATCTCAGCCTCGCGGCCCTCCTCAAGCCGCACCGGACGATTCGCAGTTGCTTTTTCGACCGGCGGGCGGAATTTCAGTGGCACGCTGGACTGATGCTGCCGAACGCCGCGCTGCAGGTTTCGTTTCTGAAGGATCTCGTCAGCCTGGTCGATCCGACCAGCGCGCTGTCGTTCCTGCAGTTTCTGGCGAGCCAGAAGAGGCTGCTTTGTTTCATCAACGCGAATTTCCCTCAGGTCATGCGGCGTGAGTTCAACCAGTACTATCGCTGGGCCTGCGAACAACTGCCGAATCTGGAGTTCAACCGCGAAGTCGAAGCGGTCGAGATCGACGGCGACCTGATTGCCGTGCACGGACCGGACTGGACGCAGACGACGCGTCATCTCGTGCTCGGTACCGGGCAGCAGCCTAGCGTCCCTGACTGCGCGAAGCCGTATCTCGGCACGACGCTCCTGCATGCGTCGCAGTACTTGACCAACAACAACGCGGTCGAGGGCAAGCGCGTCGTCGTGATCGGCGGCGGGCAGACCGGGGCGGAAGTGTTCCAGCACCTGATTTCCGATGCGGGCGCGATGCCGGCGAGCGTCACGTGGGCGTCGCGGCGGTGGAATTTCGCGCCGCTCGACGAATCGTCGTTCACCAACGAGCTCTATACGCCCGGATATGCGGACTATTTCTACGATCTGCCTGCCGCGCGTCGCGCGTCGCTGCTGGCCGAGCAGAAACTCGCGAGCGACGGCGTATCGTCCGCACTGCTCGAGTCGATTTACCGGCGCGTGTACGAATTGCGCCACGTGACGGGTCTGCCGTGCGATCTGCAGTTGCGCCCGGCGCGCGAACTGGTCGCGGTCGCCCGCAACGGAAGCGGCTGGTCGCTGACGCTCAGGCATGCACAGCGCGACGTGCACGAAGCGCTCGAAGCCGACATCGTCGTGCTGTGCACGGGCTACACGTACGGCATGCCCGCGTGCCTCGATCCGATCGCTGACCGGATCGAGTGGGGCACCGACGGCTTCGTCGTCGACCACGACTATGCGATCCGCTGGAACGGTCCGTCCGGCAGCCGCATCTATGTGCAGAACGCCGCGAGACATCAGCGCGGCATCGCCGACCCGAATCTCGGCCTGATTCCATGGCGTTGCGCGCGCATCATCAACAGCATCGCCGGCGCGCAGTGCTACGACCTGGACGAACGGGCACCGTTCGTTCACTGGGAAGCGCAGGGCAGGGTCATGCAGCGCGGCGTTCAGGATCTGGAGGTGGTCTCGTGACCAGTACCCGGGGATACGATCAGGCGGCCTGCCAGTCGCTGGCTGCCCCTGCTCCGATCGCGCCTCGCGTCGTCGAAACCGAGGAGGCTGTCGATCTCGCTGGCGTGAGGCTCTTCATGCATGCGTTCTGCGAGCGCATGGCGCAGGCGCCGCTGCGCAGCTCGCGTTTCACGATCGAGCCAGGATGCGGTACGCAGGAAGACCGTCACGCCGTGTACGAGATATGGTTCGTGTCGAGCGGGCAACTCGATGTCTGCTACGACGGTGCATGGCATCGCGTCGACGCGGGACAGACCGTGTTTTTCGAACCATGGCGGCCACATTTTGCGCGCAATGTCGGCGAAGCGGATGCGCAAATCTTTTCGGTATGGTGGCAATGAGCATGATGCGCGAATATGATCTCGCGATCGTCGGCGGCGGTATCGTCGGCGCGTGGACGCTCTATCTTGCACAGCGGCGCTTTCCTCAATGGCGGATCTGTCTCGTGGAGCGATTCCGCGTCGGCGACGGTGCGACTGCACATTCCGCCGGCGTACTGTTGGCGACGGGCGTCACGCCGCGAGAGCGGAAGCTTGCGGCGCTAAGCGCCGAACTCTATCGCGAAATTCGGGGCCCGCTCGGGCTGCGTACGACTTCAGCCGATGTGTTCTGGGTGACACAAGCCGCGCGCACAAACGCACTGCAGGAGCTTGCGGTGGATTTCACGATCGGTGGTGCGCATGTGCCGCCTGCAATCCTGCGCGACAAGCTCATCGGCCCGCTTGTGCTTGACGAGACCGAGGTGTTGCTGCGCGGGGGGACGGCGGTCAGTCATGATCCCGCGCTTATTGCGCGGAGTCTGATCGCTGCAAGCATGCGGTCGTCGAATGTGAGTTGCGTTGAAGGCGTGGGTGTGCGCGCGCTGGACGCCGGCGCGTCGGGCGTCGAGTTGCGGCTCGACGACGGCACGACGATGCGTGCAATGCGCGCGGTGGTGGCGGCGGGGCCGTGGCTCGCAGGGGAGCCGTTCAGTGCGTTCGCCGCGGCTGCCTCGGTGCGCGTGAAGAAAGTCGTCGCGCTGCATGTGGACCGCGTTCCGCCGCCGGACGCCGCCGCCGTGTTCTTTGCGCAGTCGGACGCCTATCTGATGCCGTTGCCGGCACGCAATCAGTGGCTATTCAGCTTTCGCGCCGACGAGTGGGACTGCAGGCCGCTCAAGCATGCGCTGGAAATCTCAGCACAGGACCGGTTGCTTGCGATGCGCGTCGTCGAGCGCTATCTGCCCGGATCAAGCGATGCATTCGTGGGCGGACGCGTGTTCTGCGATGCGTATACGCCGAGCGGCGAGCCGCTCGTCGAACGCGTGCCGGGAGTCCCTGTCGTGATCGCCGGCGCGGGTAGCGGCGCCGGTTTCCGGCTTTCGCCCGGTCTTGCCGACGAGGCGTTGCGTCGTTTCGACGCGTGACGTGGTCACGCTGTTCAATGCGAGCTAATTCGAATCCGTGAAATCCGCCATGAAAACCGAGCCCCGAAAATTCTTCCTGATGCCGATTCCGCCGACGCCGAACGGGCGTCTGCATCTCGGCCACATCGCCGGCCCATACCTGCGCATGGACATGCTGGGCCGTCATCTTCGCAGTCACGGCCATCGCGTCGACATCGTATCGGCGGTCGATGGCTTCGATTCTTACGTGCTGTGGAAGGCGCTACAGGAATCGCGCTCCCCGCACGAGGTTTGTCACGACTATCACGATCGGATCGCGCATGATCTGGCGGCACTCGACGTCGAAGTCGACGCATTCGTCGATCTCGTGCAGGGCCCACATGCGGATCGTCATGCGGCGAATGCGCGCCGAGCCGTCGAGCAACTGGTCGAGCGCGGCTTGACCGAAACGGTGGTCGAGAAGGTGCTGTACAGTCGTGCGACGGGCCGCTATCTGGCGGGCGCGTGGCTCGTCGGCCGGTGCCCGCAGTGCGACGCGCCGGCCGGCGGCTACTTCTGCGAGGCGTGCGGCGCTCACTTCCGCCCGGAGGCGATGCGCGATCCGGAACCGCGTCTCGGCGATGCGGAACTCGAGTGGCGCGAGGTCGAAAGCCTGTTCCTGCGAATTCCCGACGAGGCCGCGCTTGTGCGTCGTCTCGCATCTTCGGGCGCGCCTCCGCAATTCATTGACGTGATTCGCCGGTTTCTCGCGCAGGAGCGCGGCCTCGTGCGGCTGACGGCGCCTGGCGACTGGGGCGTCGCGTGGCCTGCGGATCGCCTCGGCAATCCTCGCGTGCTGTTCGAATCCGGCTGGGAGTACGCGCTGACCTGCGGAGACCTGTGCGCGGACGGCGCGCAAGGCGCGCATCCGATGCAGAGCGACGGCGACGTGACGACGTTCGTCAGTTTCGGCATCGACAACGCAGTGCTGCTGCTTGCAGGCAGCGCGGCCGTGATGGGCGCGTTGCCGGGTCGCAAGCCGTTCGACCATGTGTTGACGAACTACTTCTACAATCTGCAGGGCGCGAAATTTTCGACGAGCCGGCTCCACGTCGTGTGGGCTGCCGACATCGTCGAGGCGACACCCGCCTCGAGCGACGCGGTCCGCTACTTCCTCGCGCGCGAGAGCCCGGAAGCGGGCACGGCGAACTTCGACGTCGACGCCTTCATCGGTTTCGTCAACGACGAACTCGTGACGACACTGCAGGAGCGCGTTCGCATGGCAGCCGCTGCGCTGGAGACGATCGTCGGCGAGCCGGTCGGCATCGCGGCGCCATTGCGCGACGCGCTGACCGCGTCGCTGCATCTGCTCGATGCATCGTTTCGGTTCGACGCGGTGAGCGTGCGATCCGCCTGCGCAGTGCTGCGATCATGGATCGTGCTGCCGAACGTCGATCTGAGCGATGCGGCGCAGGCGTATGGGTGGCTGAAGGGGCTCGCGTGCATCGCCGCGCCGGTGATGCCACGGTTTGCGAACGACCTGTGGTACGCAACAGGGCATGACGGCGCGCCGCGTCGATGCGAATGGTCGACGGCATCCCGACCGCGTGGCGGAATCGCCGGGCGCATATGGTTCACGCCGCTGTCGCGCGATGCGCTCGATCCGTGTCTGCCGCCCGCGCTGGTCCACGAAAGGAGCGCCGCGCATGCGTGAAACGGCGGACGTCGTCGTGGTGGGGGGCGGCACGACCGGGTGCGGCATCGCATGGCATCTAGCGCAGGCGGGCACGAATGTGCGATTGCTCGAACGCGCGGACATTGCGGCCGGCTCATCCGGTGCGTCGCCGGGCATCGTGCGGCTGTACTACGCGGATCCGGCGCTTGTTGCGCTTGCGTCGGACGGATCGCATGCGTACCGCCACTGGAGCGAGACCGTCGGCGGCGATTGCCGGTTCAGGCGCACGGGTTTCCTGACGGCGGTGGCTCCGGAGGACTGGAACGCGACGCATGCGTATGTCGATTCGCTGCGGTCGAAAGGCTTCGCGCTGTCGTTGCTGTCGGTGGACGACATGCGCGGCCTGTGCTCCGATATCGATGCCGAAGGCCTTGCCGGCGCCGTGTACGAAGCCGACGCCGGTTACTGCGATGCGCGCGCGAGCGCGCTGGCGTTTGCGCATGGTGCGCGCGCGAGCGGCGCGCAGATCGACACGCGGTGTGAGGTCCGCGGGATCCGCCTGCAGGGCGGCCGCGTCGTGGGTGTCGACACGGACCGCGGCAGCATCGACTGCGCAGTCGTCGTCAATGCAGCAGGGCCGTGGGCGGCGCGTCTCGCGGCGAGCTGCGGGGTGGAACTGCCGATCGCGCCGTCGCGCCAGTGCGTCGCGATTGTCCGAGCCGACGACGGCGGCCGGGCGTCGTTGCCCGGATTTTCGGACCGCCGCGGCGGGTTTTACCTGCGTCCCGATCTGCCTCGGCATTACTTCATCGGATCATTGCAGGCCAGCGACAGCGGTGCAATCGATGTGGACGGTTTCGATACGCGCATGGGCGACGCGGAGCAGCTGCGTTACCGCGTTCGTGCGGCGCGGCGATTCGCGCGCATCGACGGCGCGACGCCGGCCGGCAGCCGCGTATCGTTCTTCGACGACACGCCGGACGGCAACCCGCTCTTCGGCGCGGATCCACGGGTGCAAGGGTTGTTCGTCGCGGCGGGATTGTCGGGGCACGGCTTCAAGCTTGCGCCAGTGTTCGGGCAGGGGGTTGCCGACTGGCTGGAGACTGGTCGACTCCGGCCCGAGTTGCGGGCATTCGACGTCATGCGCTTCGAGAAGTGTGCATCGCGATGACGTGAGAATCGGAATCAAATCGCCGAAGCAAAAAAACCGCGAAGCGTTGCGCTGTCGCGGTTTTTTGCACATGCCCGAAACACGGAGAAACCATGTTTGGTGCCGACGGCGAGACTCGAACTCGCACAGCTTTCGCCACTACCCCCTCAAGATAGCGTGTCTACCAATTTCACCACGTCGGCACTGCAGGGGCGCAATTCTAGCGTCACCTTGCGCATTTGTGAAGGGGGTGTGACACGATTGCGGGGAGGCGAAAGCGATCCCGGTAAAATTCGTCGGATCGATCCGACGATCATCGCAACCGCAACCCGTTTTTCTCCCCGTGACGACGACCCTCGAACAACTGCAGACCGGCCAGCTGGCGGGCGCCCGGCAACTCAAGCTCGCGTGCGGGCTGACCGAATTTCCGGGCGAGATCTTCGATCTGGCGGACACGCTCGAAGTGCTCGACCTGTCCGGCAATGCGCTGTCCGCGCTGCCGGACGACCTGTCGCGGCTGCATCGCCTGCGCATCCTGTTCGCGTCCGGCAACGGCTTCACCGAATTCCCTGAAGTCCTCGGCACGTGTGCGCAGCTCGACATGATCGGCTTCAAGGCGAACCGGATCCGCACGGTGCCGCGCGGTTCGCTGCCGCGCGCGCTGCGCTGGCTGATCCTGACCGACAACGAAATCGACGCACTGCCCGCGGAGATCGGCGATTGTTCGCGCTTGCAGAAGCTGATGCTCGCGGGCAACCGACTGCGTGCGTTGCCCGCCGAAATGGCCGCCTGCCGTTCGCTCGAACTGGTCCGGTTGTCGGCGAACCGGCTCGACGCGCTGCCGGACTGGCTGCTGCGTCTGCCGCGCCTGGCATGGCTCGCATCCGCGGGCAACCCGTTCGGTGCCGCGCCGGAGGCCGCCGCGTCGGCCGAACCGGGCGTCGCGGACATCGACTGGACGTCGCTCACCTGCGACCAGAAGCTCGGCGAAGGCGCATCGGGCGTCATCTACCGCGCGCAGTGGCGCTCGGACGGCCACGCGCCGCGAGCGGTCGCGGTCAAGCTGTTCAAGGGGGCGGTGACGAGCGACGGCCTGCCCGACTGCGAAATGGCCGCCTGCCTGCACGCCGGGCGCCACCCGAACATGATTCCGGTGATCGGCAAGGTACGCGGTCATCCTGACGGCACGCACGGGCTCGTGATGGAACTGGTCGATCCGGCACTGACGAACCTCGCGGGGCCGCCGAGCTTTGCGTCCTGTACGCGTGACGTGTATGCGGCCGACGCGCGATTCGAGCCGGCCGCGGCATTGCGGATCGCGCTCGGCATCGCGTCGGTCGCGGCGCATCTGCACGCGCGCGGCATCATGCACGGCGACCTGTACGCGCACAACATCCTGCACGACGGCGAGGGCGGTGCGCTGCTCGGCGATTTCGGCGCGGCGTCGGTCTACGACGTGAACGACCGCGTGCGCGCAGCGCGGCTCGAGCGGCTGGAAGTCAGGGCGTTCGGGTATCTGCTCGGCGAGCTGCTGGCGCGCTGCGAGCCGCGTGCATGGGAAGGTTCGCACGCACTCGACGCGCTGGCGGCCGACTGTCTGAACGAGGATATCGACGCGCGGCCTTCGTTCGGCGAGGTGTCGGCCGTGTTGGCGGCGTCGAAGGCCTGACGGTGTTGCGTCGCGGCGCAGCCCGTCGCCGTGCGGATCGTCATGCCTGCCGCGCGGTCAGCAGCCTGATCCCGAGCCCGACGAACAGCAATCCGCTGGCGCGCTTGGCCGCGCGCACCCACGGGCCGACGCCAAAGCCGCGATGAAGCCGGCGCACGCCGAACGAATAGACGCTGTGCACGACGACGCCGGTGCGGGCAATCAGTTCGCGTCGCGCATGCAGTACGCGGCGATTGCCGACGGCGTATCGATCGCGGCCGGCCGAGTGATCCATGCGATCCACGCCGCCCATAACCCGCAGACGATCAATACGGCGATATTCAGCGGCGTCCGGTAGCGGACGATCAGGTCAGCCAGCCGCAGGCGTTCTTTGCTCATGTGCGTCTCCCTCGGTCGTTGCGTATCCGGCGTTACTGGCCGGCGTAGGAAGGCGCCTTCGCGTCGCAGGTCACGGACACCGTCGAGCCGTCGGCGAAATGCAGCCGGAACGGCACCTTCGCGCCGGGCGCGACCGGCTGGCGCGGTTCCTCCAGCATCACGTGATAGCTCTTCGGCTTGAACGTCACCGTACCGTGTGCGGGCACGTCGACCGCGTCGACGTGAACCATCTTCGCGGTACTTCCGGCCGTCTGCGTTTCGTGGATCATCGCCATCCCGAATGCGGGCGTATCGATGCTCGTGAGTGTGGCGGGCTTGTCGCCATCGTTCTTCAGCGTGAAGTAGCCGGACGACGGCACCGTCGCCGGCATCGTGCGGATCCAGCACGCATCGGCCTGTACGGTCGACGCGGCGAACGTGACGGGTGCCTGGAGCGCGAGCAGTGCAAACAGCAGGCTGGTCGGAATCGAGCGTTTCATCGAGTGTGTTCCTGATCGGATAGGGAAGCGTGCCGCGCGGGTCGCGTATGCGTTACTTCAGCGTGAACGTATAGCGGCCCTGCGTGCGATGGCCGTCGCTCGCCACCGCGATCCACACGACCGTATACGTGCCGGCCGCGAGGTTAGTCAGCGCAACGTGCATCCGCTTCCGGTTGCCGGCGTCGACCGCGGATTTCCCGTCGGCGACCGACTGGCCGTGGCTGTCGGTGACGGCGATCGAACTGAATGCGGGCTCGAGCGTTTCGCTGAAGTCGATCGTGACCGCGTGCGGCGCGCTCGACAACGTGGCGTCGGCGGCCGGCTCGAGGGTTTTCGGGTGCGCGTGCGCATGAGCGGCCTGTGCGACGACGAAGCCGAGTGCGACGAGTGCGCCGCGCAGGAATGCAGTGGTTTTCATGACGAGATGATCCGGTTGGAAATGACAAGGAGAACGATGCATTCGACGTGCGGCCGCGCGTTCGCGCACGCGTGACCGCCGGAAGCGGGCAAGCGCATGCACGGCACGACGCCGCGAGCAATAGGGTCGAACATGAGCGTCCTTCGAAACGTGACACGGCATGCACGCGTAACGCACGTGCGGACGGCGCGATGCGCTACGGCATCACGCGCAGTGACGACGAATCAGGATGCGAACGGCGGGGCGCGCGGTTGCGCGGCCGTGAGCGGCAGCGCGCGGCGCAGGCTTTCGAAGCGGGTGGCTGCGCGATGCTGGAGGAGGTGAACGTGGGCCGCGAACGTGAGTTCGGGCGCGGGCAGGGCAGGCGTATGGGCAAGCAGGTTGCAGTAGCCGCAAGCCTGCAGATGGGCCTGCAGGCTCTTCGACGACGCATCGCCGGCGTGGTCGCCGCCGGCCGGGCCGGCCGTGCAGTAACCGGCGAGCAGCGCGTCGACGCGGTCGTGTGTGGTCAGCGCCTGCGAGATCGTCGGCGCGAGCGCGGTCATCAGGATGGCGAGCATCCCGATCAGACTGACGATCTTCCGGAGTCGACGACTCAGCATGCGATGCGCGGCGGCGTAGGGGCGACGATGGAGCGGATTATGCCACGCACGTCGATGTGCATGTCGGCATGGGGCATGCGGCGTTGTGGCGCGCTAGGCGTGCTTCGCCAGATATTTCGTGATCAGCATCATCTGTGCGGCCCAGCCCTGGTCGTTCATCTCGCGTGCCTTCGCGCGGCGCGCTTCGATCAGTTGATCGAAACCCGTTTCGGTGACCGTCAGCAGCGTGCCGCCGTTGGTTTCCGCGAGCGAGAAGGTGACGAGCGTCATTGGCTCGGATGTGTAGTCGAAGTTCGGATCGATCGCGAACGGATGCCAGCGAAAGGAGAACAGTTGCTTCGGCTCGACGCGATCGACGACGATTTCGAATACAGTGCCCGCATACGGCTCCTGGGCCTTGGCGACGTCGTCGTCGACGCGCGTCGGCGTGATGCGGCCGAACATCGACTGGCCCGCCACGAACGGCCCGTCGAACGTCACGCCGAACCAGGTGCCGAATTCGCCGGCATTGCTGACGGCTTCCCAGACGCGCGCCAGCGGCGCGGCGAGCAAGGCTTGTTTCTCGATGCGATCGGTTGGCTGGGTCATCACGTTCTCCAGGCAGGCATCATCGTTGCAGGATGGCGCGCGGCCGCGCGCCGCATTCAGTCGATCATCTCCGCGTCGGGCACGTCGAGCACGACATCGGAGATCGCGACGGCCACGCACGGCAGCGTATAGCCGTCGGCCTTTTCCTCGCGGCTCAGCCCCGGCCATTCGATCGTGTAGCGTACGCTTCCGCTGACGATCCTGCACAGGCAGCTTCGACACGTGCCGTTGCGGCACGAGCGCGGCAGCCTGACGTGCGCGAACGCGGCGGCCTCGAGCAGCGTCAGCGAATCGGGGGCGTCGAACGTCGCGCCGAGCGGCTCGATGCGCACGAGAGGCGGGTGGTCGGGATCGGTCATGGGTCGAAGCGGGCGGCGCGGCGGCGGCAAGGCAAGCGCCAAGCATACCCGAAGCCGCCTGCGGCCGGCCCCGGTGTCAGTGTCGCCGCAGGTAGCGATACACGGTATTGCGCGCGAGCCCGAGCTCACGCGCGGCGGCCGATACGTTGCCGCCATGCCGCGCGAGCACCGCGTCGATCACCGCGGCCTGGTGGCTCTGCAGCGTCGTCGCTTCGCGCGTGTCGGCCGGTGCGGCTTCCGCCGCGGGCGAGTCGTCGCAGTCGAGCCAGAAATCGTCGGGCAGATGCGCGAGCGTGATTTCGGGTTCGTCTTCGGCGAGCATGCCGGCCGTACGTAGCACGTTGGTCATCTGCCGCAGGTTGCCGGGCCAGCGGTGCCGCATGAATGCATCGAGCACGTCGGCCGCGAGGCGGCCCGGCATCGGTTCGCTGCGTGCGAGCCGCGCGAGGATCCGCTCGACCAGCGCGGGCAGGTCGGTGCGTGCGGCGAGCGCCGGCAGCGTGACCGCGAGTCCGTTGATCCGGTAGAACAGGTCTTCGCGGAACGTGCCTTCCGCGATCATCGCGCGCAGGTCGCGGTGGGTCGCGCACACCACGCGCACGTCGACCGGCACCGCGCGTGCGCCGCCGAGCGGCATCACCGCGCGCTCCTGCAGCACGCGCATCAGCCTGACCTGCTGCGCGAGCGGCATGTCGCCGATTTCGTCGAGAAACAGCGTGCCGCCGTCGGCCTGCGCGATCTTGCCGGGGCTGCCGCGCTTGCGCGCGCCGGTGAATGCGCCGTCCTCATAGCCGAACAGTTCGGCCTCGATCAGTGAATCCGGCAGCGCCGCGCAGTTGACCGCGACGAACGGGCCATCCGCGCGCGGCGACGCCTGGTGCAGCGCACGCGCGAGCCATTCCTTGCCGGTGCCGGTCTGGCCGAGGATCAGCAACGGCAGGTCGCGTCCGCGGATCTTCGCGACGCGTTCGAGCACGGCGGCCATCCGCGCATCGCCGGTGTCGAGCGTCGCGAACGTGATGGCGTCGGGGTCCGGCGCGCGCAAGCGCACGGCGGGGGCGGGCGGCGAGACGGCGATGGCCGTCTTGTGCGCTTCCGCGAATTCGCAGCGTGCGAGCACGCGCACGCCGGTCGACAGCGTGAGGCGGAACGGTGCGCCGGGGGCGCGGGCCGCCTGCTGCGCGAGCTGGCCGAAGTGCATGCCGAACAGTGCGTCGCAGCCGTGATGCTGCAATGCATCGAACGTTGCGCCGAGCTGGAATTGCGCGCTCCGATTCGCGGCGATCAGCCCGCCGTCGGGCCCGAACGCGACGAGCCCGGCGAACAGGGAGTCGACACAATCCTCGTGGGCATGGAAGCGCAGCCGCAACGCTTCCGCGCACTGGTTCGCGAACAGGTGGTTCTCGATCAGCTGCGCGGACATCCGCACGAGCGCGAGCGTATGGGGGCTGAAGCCGCGCGGGTCGCCGCTCACGTCGAGCGTGCCGAGCGTGCGGCCGAACGGGGCGATGATCGGCGCGCAGGAGCAGGTGAGGATATGGTTCGCGCGCAGGAAGTGTTCGGACCCATGGACGGCGAGCGCCTGACCCGACGCGAGCGCGGTGCCGATCGCGTTGGTGCCGCGCGCGCCTTCGGCCCACGACACGCCGGTGCATAGCGCGACGCGATTGGCTTTCTCGATGAAGTCCGCGTCGCCGATGCTGTGCAGGATCACGCCGTCGGCATCGGTGAGCAGCACGAGGCTTTGCGTGTCGGCGATCTGCGCGTGGAGGTTCTCCATCACGGGGCGCGCGTGCGCGAACAGGGCGTGGTTCGTGTCGAGCAGTTCGCGCAGCGCGAGGCGCGACAGCGGCGAGAAATCGGGGCGCTCGTTTGCGCGCAGGCCGACCGCGGTCGAACGGGCATGCGCCTGCGCGAGCAGGTCGTTGCGGCCCGCGGTGGCGGGCAGCACGAAAGGTTGAGGCATGTCTTGTCTCCTGTCGACCAGAGTTAGCGCTTCAGCGCTTACTCTGGTCCCATGCTTCGCGGTCGGCGCCAAGTTAGCGCTTTAGCGCTTACTTGGGCCCCATGCTTCGCGGTCGGCCCAGCTTGGCACTTCAGCGCTTGTTTGGGCCCCATGCATCACAATCGACCCACCTTGCCGCCTTGCACCGCACCATCCGTCACCGGGGCCGCCGCCATCGATATCGCCTCATCATACAAGCGCGGCGCGCGTTGCGCGACCGGGTACAAAAACCCCTTGCTTTTAAGCGCCCGCCTGCAATGATGAAAGCGGAGCACGCACGCGCCGTGTTCCGCATCGCAACATGCATGCGACGTGACATGCATCCGTTCGGGAGACGCATCATGGTTCGGACGGAACTGAGAGTCGTGCTGGCGGCCATCGCCACCTTCATCATGCTGGGCGGCATCGCCGTGGCGATCCACGGTTTGCTGTTCGACTTGAGCGACGCAGTGCAATACGGGGCCGCCGCCATTGCGGTGGGCGCCACGACCGCCGCGATCTCGCTGAACATCTGGCCCACCGATCCTCACTGACGCCGTTCGGAAAACGGTGTCGGATGTTGCGCTGGTCAGAGGAAATGCGCGTCAGAACGACGCGCGTCGTAAATTTTGCCTCCTGCGCGAAACCGTCTAAAGTGGAATGCAACCGGCATGCATTGTCCGCGCCATACCCTCCGTGGATCGTGCCTCTGCCGGCGAGCCCGCGTACATTTTTCGTCCGGCCGGTAGCGGACGACGGACGCGGTCATTTGCTTTCTACCGGCCGATAGGCGGCTCCCATGCAAATTCATTTCACGAATGAGAAGCCCGAATATTCGGGGCGCGACCTGATGCTTGGATTCACGGCGTTGGTCAATGGCGAGCGCGTCCAATGTCAGATCACCGCCGAGGCGCTGGAGGATCATTTCGGTGCGGCGTCGCCGCGCTTCGAGGACATGGTCGGTGCGTACGATCAGCACCGCGAGCGGATCGAGGCAGCCGCGCGGCGGCTGCTGTCCGAGACGCGCGCGCAATGCCTGACGCTGCGCAGCGGCTATGTGCGCTTCTACGAGGCGAACTGGCGCTGAACCGGACGACCGGGCAGCGACGGAGCGGGCGCCGGATACCGGCGCCCGTGTCGTATCGGCGCATGGTGGTCCGGTGCCCCGCTTGGCGCGGGATGATGCCCGGCACGATTCGAACATCGTGCGGCGCGATGGCGTGCCTGCGTTCCGTTTCCGTCAATCCGCCCCGGTGAGCGCATACGCGCCGTCGGTTGCGCCATTCGCGCGCGCGATGCGTGCGAAGCCCGTGTCGGCGAGGTGCATACCCGCAATCAACACGTTGTCCGAAGCGACTTCGGCGAGCGCGGCCGCGCGCGTCGCGGATGCCTGCGACGGATCCTGGTCGAACGCGATCGACACGTCGGGCCGGGCGACCTGGATCGGCGCGAAATGCACGAGATCACCCCAGATCAGCGGGCGCTCGCCGTGCGATTCAACACGATAGCCGGTGTGGCCAGGCGTATGCCCAGGTAGCGGCACCGCGACGATGCCGGCCAGTACGTCGCCTGCCTCGATGGTACGAAGTTGCGCCTGGTAAGCGTCGAAGGTCCGTCGCGCTGGCGCCACGACTCTATGTCGACGCCGAGATCGCGCAAGGATCGCTCGCGGCGCCCTGGCCCGACGGTCGAGGCGTGGTGAAGCGCTTCTGCCTCGTGTTGCCCGAGGCGCTGGAGCTGGGCGACGGTCCGCTGCAGACCTTCGCGCACTGGGTACTGCGGCAGGCGGACGCGTGATGCGCGTACTCCAACAAAAACGCCACCCGAAGGTGGCGGAGTTTCATCGCGCATCGCACCGATGCGCGTGCGTCACTCGCTGCCGAGATAGAAGAAGCGGAACAGGAACACGGCCGCGATGACCCACACGACCGGCTTGACCGTGCGGCCCTGGCCCGTCAGCAGCTTCAGGCCGCCATACGAGATGAAGCCGAACGCGACGCCGTTCGCGATCGAGTACGTGAACGGCATCAGCAGCGCGGTCAGCGCGGCCGGTACGGCTTCGGTCGCGTCGTCCCACGGCACGTCGACCATCTCGCGCAGCATCAGACACGACACGTACAGCAGCGCGGGCGCGGTCGCGTAGGCCGGCACGACGCCGGCGAGCGGCGCGATGAACAGGCACGCGAGGAACAGCACCGCGACGGTGATCGCCGTCACGCCCGTGCGGCCGCCGGCCTGCACGCCCGACGCGCTTTCGATATACGCGGTGGTCGACGACGTGCCGAGCACCGAGCCCGCGACGATCGCGGTGCTGTCGGCGAGCAGCGCCTTGTTCAGGCGGTTCATCTTGCCTTCGACGAGCAGGCCCGCGCGGTTCGCGACGCCCATCAGCGTGCCGGTCGCGTCGAACAGCTCGACGAGGAAGAACACGAGGATCACGTTGATGATGCCGGTCGACAATGCGGCGCCGATGTCGAGCTTGAACAGCGTCGCGTCGATCGACGGCGGCGCGGAGAACACGCCGTGGAACTGGTTGTCGCCGAAGAAGAACGACAGGATCGTCACGCCGATGATGCCGATCAGGATCGCGCCGCGCACGCGCAGATGGTCGAGCGTGACGATCGTGAAGAAGCCGATGATCGCGAGGATCGTGTCGTGCTTGTGCAGGTCGCCGAGCGTGACGAGCGTGGCCGGGTTGCCGACGATCACGCCGGAGGTCTTCAGCGAGATGATGCCGAGGAACAGGCCGATGCCGGCGGTGATCGAGATGCGCAGCGATTTCGGAATGCCGTTGACGATCGCCTCGCGCACGCGGAACAGCGTGACGAGCAGGAACAGGCAGCCGGAGATGAACACCGCGCCGAGCGCGGCCTGCCACGTGAAACCCATTCCCTTGACGACCGTGTACGCGAAATACGCGTTCAGGCCCATGCCCGGCGCGCAGGCGATCGGGTAGTTTGCGTACAGCCCCATGATGAGCGACGCCAGCGCCGCGACGAGGCAGGTCGCGACGAACACGGATTCCTTCGGCATGCCGGCGTCGCCGAGGATCGCAGGGTTGACGAAGATGATGTAGGCCATCGTCAGGAACGTGGTGACGCCCGCGAGTATTTCGGTGCGGAAATCGGTGCCGGCTTCAGCGAAGCCGAAATACCGCTTGATGGATTCCATGTAGGCGTTTCTCCGGTCGGGTTGTCGTGTTGCTTGTTGTTTGTGCCGAATTGTTGTAACGGCAGCGCGCGGCCGGCGTACTGTAACCAGCCACTATTGCCGCGCTATCGGCGGATTGTAATAGCGCGGATAGCTCGGACGATATAGTTGCGGGGCACGATCGGCTGCGTTCGCGCGAACGGTCGGGCAGGCCGGCCGCGCGAGGAAGGCGCGCATTTTACCGGTTTGGACGAAGTGGGCAGGCGGAAACGATGGAAACGATTCGACGGCGGGCAGGCCGTGTCGGCCGATGCGGGCGCAACGGCATGAGGGACGCGCGGCGCGCGGCCGCCGCACGATGACATGCGACTGCCATGGAGCGCCCGCATGCTGGACGAACGCGGGGCGGGCGCAACGCATGCGCGAACGCGCGCGCAGGACCGGCGCGGGTGCGCAGCGGCCGTTCGTCGGTCCGGGCGGTGGCAGATATCGGGCTATCCTGCTCCGAAGCCGTCCCGTCCGCAACTGTCATTTCTCGATGCGGGAGCGACTGTGGTTTCTGTGTAAAAGATTGCAAGAGGTCATCGCGTAAACCGGCAACTCTTTCTAGGATAGATACACCGCGCGCACACGCCGGCCGGTTGTTGCCGACGCGGGGGAGTCGCAGTCCGTGCAGGCCAGGCGGTGAAGTGTGGTGACGGTCGCTGCGCATTCGGGCAGGCGCGACCGATTGCGATTGCCCGATGCGGGTTCGTCCGTAATTACGGAGGTCAGCATGTTGAACTGGATCAGCCGTTGGGCGATGCGGCACGCCCCCACGCCGGAAAAAACCGCTGCGTCGATGCTCGTGACAGCGCGCATGGAACTGTTCTCAGCCGAACAGCGCGTCATCGATGCGAAATTACAAGCGGATTACTGGCGTACACGCGTGTCATTTCTCGAGGAGGTGCAAAAACAAGGCATCGACCCGTGGGTGACCTCGCATGCCGCGCAACGCCCCGACCTTGATTCCACTCCCCGTAGCACGGGCCCGCGTCTCGCCGCCAGCACCTGAACCTGATGCACGCAATGCAGGTAAGGGTTGCGCACGGTGCGCGATCGCGCGCGGCACGCATGGGCGTGCCGCGTCATTCGATGCGCACCGGCGACGCATTGCGCCGCCGGTGCGTCCGTTTCCGGATGCGGTGATTCCGCGCGCTCCGGTGCCTCGTTGCGCGCGTGAGCGCGCATCGTCAATCTCTTCTCCGCCATCGTCCGACGAGCAAACGTTGCACTTGCGCGAGCGTGCGTCTCAGCCGTTCGCCGCGCCGCACGTACGCCGTCGTGATCGACGCTTCGGCCGCCCGGTCGTCATCGGTGCCGAGCCAGATGCGATCGCCGCGCGCGATGCGCAGCACGTCGCCGGGTTGCACCCAGTAATCGTCGACGCTCGGCGGCCGCGTGATCCACAGCGGCGCGCCGTGCGCACGAATTTCCGCATCGCTCGGCGCGCGCCAGGTCAGGGTCGTGCGCGGCGCAACCGCGAAACGGATCACGACGGTCGGTAACGTGATCGCGCCGGTGCGGCGCGTATCGGGACGGTCGAACAACGGGCTTGCCTGGTCCATCGTCTGCTCCATTCGTTGAGCCGGACGGATGACGCGCACCAGAACAAAAAGGCCTCATCCGTTTCCGGTGAGGCCTTGTGTGACATGCGGTACTGCTCGGATGCTAACGCACAAGCGCCTCCCGTGATCCATTCTTTCGAATGTTCATCGAGCAATGATTCGCGATGGCGATGTGCTTGAACGTAGGCATGCGAACGAGTTTGTCGATGTCGTACGGCGTTGTCAACGACTATTTTCGAGCGGCGTGACGATCACGCGTCGCGCTGGGCGAGGCCGTTCACGAGCAGTTCGGACAGCAGGCCCGTCATCCCGTCCGGGTGCGTGGCGGCGCGCGCCTTCAGCTGTTCGACGAGATCGGCGTTGAGCTTGCACGCGAACGGCACGAGGCCCTGTTCCTGGTCGAGCTTGCGCTGCGCGCGGCGATCGAGCTTCGGCGCTTCCTCGGCGCCCTTGCCGAAGCGCGCGGCGTTCGACTGCTTCAT
Source organism: Burkholderia sp. Tr-862 (assembly GCF_011753085.1). Taxonomy (NCBI): domain Bacteria; kingdom Pseudomonadati; phylum Pseudomonadota; class Betaproteobacteria; order Burkholderiales; family Burkholderiaceae; genus Burkholderia; species Burkholderia sp. Tr-862. The sequence continues at coordinate 6,563 of NZ_VWWG01000006.1, read as the reverse complement.
CGCTTGCGTCAGCTTGAGCGCCTTGTTCTTTTCTAGATCGGTTTTCTTCATGGCCATCGCGGCACCTCCGGGAAATGAAGCCGCGATTGTACGCACTTCGGCGGGCACCGCCCGCCGAGGCCGTGACAAAGCCGCCGACGACCTCGCTCGGGCAGCCGTTCACGCGCCCTTCGTCGTGCCCCAGTTGCCGCCGTGCGCGGCCGCCTGCGCGGCGGGCGAGCGGGCCAGATATGCGAGCGCCTGCTCGGTCGAGCCTTCATGGTGTGGCGTATAGCCCGGCTTGAAATAGCGCAGCGCCGCGCCGATCACTTTCCAGAACGACGGCAGGTGGCCGCGCCGCGAACCCTTCCACCACGAGCGCACGAAACCCGGATAGCGGCCGGCGGCCGGGTCGCGCCGGTACATGAATCTTGCGCCGCTCGTGATGAAGTAGAGCAGCAGCACGATCACGAACGCCATGTGCACGCAGCGCTCCGGGTAGTTTCCGCCCACGTGGTTGTAGATGTCGAACGCGACGGTCCGGTGCTCGACTTCCTCCGCGCCGTGCCAGCGCAGCAGGTCGACCATCGTCGGGTCGGCGCCGCCTTCGTCGAGCCCGTGCGCATTGAGCACCCAGTTGCCGAGATAGCCGAAGAAATGTTCGAGCGACGCGATCACCGCGAGTTGTTGCCGCAGCCAGAAGCGCGTATGGCCGATCTTCAGCCCGAACGGCGCTTCGCCGAGCACGCGCGTGAACAGCCAGTTCAGCTTCTGCGTGAACGGCTTCGTGTCGATCCCGTGCCGGTCGTAGTAATGCTTGAGCACGCCGCCGTGCGAGCGCGAATGCACGGCTTCCTGGCGCAGGAAGCCTTCGGCTTCGTCGCGCAGGCGTGCATCGGTGATGTGCGGTAGCGCCTTGTTGTACACGCGGCAGAACCACAGCTCGCCTTCCGGGAACAGCAGGTTCAGCGTGTTGATGATGTGCGTACTGCACGGGTCGTTCGGCACCCACGTGATCGGCGTGTCGCTGAAGTCGAACTTCACGTGCCGGGCCTTGATCTGGTGATAGTCGGCGGTAGCGGTCATCTGTGTCTCCGTTTCTGTGCGGGGGCCTGCGCCGTCAATGTGATGCCATGCCGATGCGGGCGAGCATTCGGCCGAGCCACGGCATGAAGCGGCCGACGACGCGCAGCGCATGTGCCTCGGCGCCCACCGCCACGACCGGCCGGTTGCGCAGCACGCCGTCGACCATCGCCTGCGCGACGGTCTCGGGTTTCAGGCCGCGCATCTGGTACAGCTTCGTCGCGCGTTTGCGCAGCCGTGCCTCGTCCTGAGCGTTGGCGCCCGCGTATTGCGTCGACGCCATGATTCCGGTTTCCGCGAAGCCCGGGCACACGGCCGTCACGCCGATGCCTTTCTCCGCGAGTTCCGCACGCATGCATTCGCTGAGCATCAGCACGGCAGCTTTCGTCGTCGCGTATGCGGGCAGGTCGCGCGACGGCCCGAACGCGGCGGCCGACGCGGTGTTGACGATGTGGCCGCCGGTGCCGCGCGCGGCCATCTGCTGGGCGAACAGTCGCGAGCCGTGGATCACGCCCCACAGGTTCACGTGCAGGATGCGCTCCCAGTGGTGGGTGGTCGTATCCAGAATGCCGCCGGCCATGCCGATGCCCGCGTTGTTGATCACGACGTCCGCGCCGCCGAGTTCGCTGCCGACCCACGTCGCGAGCGCTTCCATCTCGTCGGCGGACCCGACGTCCACGCATTTCGCATGCGCCTGCGCGCCGATCAGCCCGAGCAGCAGCGCGGTGCGCTCGGCGCTCGCGAGCTCGATATCGCACGCGACGACGGTCGCGCCTTCGCGGGCGAACGCGAGCGCCGCGCAGCGTCCGATGCCGCTGCCCGCGCCGGTGACGACCACGACCTTGCCGCTGAAGCGGCCGCTGGTGGCGCGCCGGCGTGCGTTCGCGAGCGCGGGCGGCTCTTCGCCCGATTCGACCGCGTCGATCAGCTGCTCGGCGAGGCCCGCGAAGCGCGCGGGATCAGCGAGCGGCAGCCAGTGGCCGGCCGCGACTTCGCGCCGGTAGTACCGCGGCACCCAGCGCGACAGGTTCTCGGACAGCGCCGGGCTCACGTACTTGTCGCCGAGCGGCACGATCGTCTGCACGGGAGCGTGCGCGTAGCGCTCGCGCGGCGCGAACAGGCAGCGGATGAAGTTCGCGCGATAGAGGCGCACGCCGTGCGCGCCGTCGTCGGCCTGCGTCGCGCGCGGGGCGGCCGGCGTCTTCTCGACCCGGCGCAGCAGGCCCGGCCATGCGCGGCCGAGCCACAGCCGCCAGCTCAGCTCGGGGATGAACGGCAGGTGGAACAAGGTCACGTACCACGAGCGCACGAGCTGGCCGCCGAGCTTGGCCAACGATGCGGGCGTCGGCCGCAGCACGCGTTCGCGCAGCCAGAAGCCGACGTGGTCGAGGCACGGCCCCGAGCACGACGTGTATGACGCAATGCGGCCGGCGAGCCGCGGATCCGTGACGAATTCCCAGCCCTGGATCGAGCCCCAGTCGTGCGCGATCAGGTGCACCGCGCGGCCGGGGCAGAGCGTGTCGATCACCGCGATGAAGTCGTCGGTCAGCTTCGCGAGGTGGTAGTCGGCCGTGCGCTTCGGCACGCCGGACAGGCCCGCGCCGCGCACGTCGTAGGCGATCACGTAGTGCTTGCGTGCGAGCAGCGGCGCGACCTGCTGCCAGACGCTGCTGTCGTCGGGGTAGCCGTGCACGAGCACGACCGGCGAGCGGGCCGGGTCGCCCCAGGTCCTGACCGCGAGCGTCAGGTCGCCGGAGGCGACGGCCGTCTCGCTGTGAAGCAATTCGAACAGGGCCAGCGGTGCTTCGTCGGAAAGAGGCTGCATCGTGAGTCCGTCGTTCAGGGATTCGGGGCTTAGGGAATTCGGGAGGAAGGCGCGACGCGGACGCGTCACGCAGCGGCCGGCACAGCCGCGACGGCCTGCGCGCGTTCGGCCTGGCGGCGCTGCCAGCGGCGCACGTGCGGCAGGTCGTCGTCGAGCCAGTACGCGTCGTCGTCGGTGATCACCAGCAGTTCCTCGAATTTCGCGCCGACGCCGGCGAAGCCGAGATGCGGCTCGACGGCCCACAGGCCCGGCACGGGCGCATGTTCGGAGCGGCGGTCGATCGACCACAGCGGCGACCAGCCCTGCTGCTTCGCCGCCCGGCCCTGGTCGAGCAGCAGGTTGCGCGTCGCGTTCAGCCCGAAGCGCGCGACGAAGCGCGGTTTCGACGGCTTGTGGATCTTCGCGACGCGATGCGCGAGCACCTTGAACGGATAGGCCTTGTGGCGCGGCTCGACGCCCTGGCGGCGGCACAGCGCGTCGACCGCCTGCGCGACCTCGGCCATCGGGCGGCGCGCCTTCACGAGCCGCACGATCATGTCGCGATGGTCCATCAGGTCGTCCTGCAGCTGTTCGAGGATCGGGTTGCGGCCGAGGCAGTGCGCGTAGCCGACGTCCGCGACGACCCCGTCGAGCACGGGCGCGACGTCGAGGATCACGGGCATGTCGGTTTCGAGCTGGCGGTGGCTCGGGAAGAACGCGAGGTTGAAGCCGCCCATGTGCTTGAGGCCGGAGAAGCCCTCGAACGCGGTGCGCTCGCCGAACCACGCGAACGGCTTGTGCAGCCAGTCGTGCACGCCGTGGTCCTGCAGCCATTCGGTCAGCAGGCGTGCGGCTTCCTTCTCGGTGATGCCGGGATAGAGCATCGCGCCGACGGTCTCGACGCAGCGGTAGGCAAGCTGCTGGACCGCGCGGAATTGCGGCAGCTCGTCGAGGTGGACTTCCGGCAGCGGGTTGTGAGCGGTCATGATGCGTCTCCATGTGTCGGCCCGCGTTTGCGTCTCGGCGCGACGCGAGTCCTGTGCAAGGCTGGGGCGCTGATCCGGAACGCATCCGCCGGTGATGTCGGGCGAATTATTCAGTCAGCATTTAATGTGCCATTGATTGATGTAACGATCATGGCCGGTTCGACGTCGTGTGCCAGCCCCCCGGAGGTGAGGACTTCTCCTAATGAAGGGCCGAAATGGAGGAGAAGCTCTAGGTTTCCGGCGGTCGGGCCGGCCGGGAGCAGCTCGCGAGGCTCCGGCGCGGGCCCGGCATGTCGCGCCGGATCAACTCTCCGTCGTGTCGCGGCGAGACGCTGTCAAATTGCCGAAATAATTTCGTCACATCATCCGCCCCTATTCGAAGCCTTTGCGGCTTCGCGGGGCCGGTGTGCCGCGCGTCGCGCGGGGCGACCGAAGCCGATTCGACATTTCCACGGAGAGAGACCATGCAACGCCGCAGGTTCATGAACACCCTTGCCGCGGCGACCGCTGCGACGCCGCTCATGCTCAAGGCCGGCATCGCCGGCGCGAAGCGCGCAATCGCGCCGGACACGCTGGACCCGGGCCGCTGGTCGCCGTTTAACGCCGCGCGCCTGCAGGCGGTGCTCGACCAGCATGGCGTCGCGAGCGCGCGCTACGATGGAAAGCGCCGCCCGTATGCGGTGTTCGACTGGGACAACACGTGCATCATGAACGACTGCGAAGAGGCGTTGCTGATGTACCAGATCAACCATCTGCAGTACAAGCTGACGCCGGACGAGTTCGTCGGCGTGATGTGGAAGGACGTGCCGAAGGGCGCGTTCATGAAGGACTATACGACCGTCGACGGCAAGCCGGTGACGATGGAGGACCTCGCCGCCGACGTCGAGTCCGACTACCGCTGGCTCCATGCGAACTACAAGGGCTTCGGCGGCGACAAGAGCCTCGACGAGATTCGCGAGACCGACCAGTTCAAGGATTTTCGCGCGAAGCTGTACTTCATGTACGACGCGATCTGCGACACGCATCCGCTCGAAGTCGGCTACAAGTGGATCATCTACTTCTACAAGAACATGACGACCGCCGAGCTGCAGGCGATGGCGGAAGCGTCGAACAACTACGGTATCGGCGACGCGCTGCGCAAGGTTCGCTACGAAAGCCCGAAGGCGCTGCCGGGCAAGGCCGGCGTGGTGGCCGATACCCATTTCCACGGCATCCGCATTCACGAGGAAATCCGCGCGGTGATGCATACGCTGCGTGCGAACGGCATCGACGTGTACGTGAGTACCGCGTCGCTCGACGACGTCGTGCGCGTGTTCGCCGGCAATCCGAACTATGGCTACGGCGTGGCGCCCGAGAACGTGATCGGCCTGCGTCTCGACATGCAGGACGGCAGGTACACGAGCACCTATCCGGCCGGCTGGCATTTCAATTGGGGGCCCGGCAAGACGGTGGGCATCCGCAACGTCCTCGCGTCGAAGAAGGGTTACGGCCCGCTGCTGGTGTTCGGCGACAGCGACGGCGACGCGTGGATGCTGCGCGATTTCAAGGACACCGCGGCCGGCGTGATCGTCAACCGGATGAAGAAGGGCGAGATCGGCGCGGACAGCACGCTCGCGGCCGAACAGATCGGCAAGCCGGACGCGCGCTTCCTGCTGCAGGGCCGCGACGAGCACACGGGCCTGATGATCCCGGACGAGAAGTCGATCAAGTACGGCAAGACCGAGCGCAAGCTGCTGGCCTGACGCGGGCCGGGCGCCGGACCGCCGCGGCCCCGCGTCCATCCGCATCGGCCTCGTGCGAGCCGGCACACGCACATCTCAAGGCTCCCGCTTCACCCCCAACCGCTCCATCAGCGACCCCAGCAGATCGATCGGCAGCGGAAACACGATCGTCGAGTTCTTGTCGGCCGCGATCGTCGTCAGCGTCTGCAGGTAGCGCAGCTGCATCGCCTGCGGCTGCAGCGCGAGCCGCTGCGCGGCCTGCAGCAGCTTCTCCGACGCCTGCAGTTCGCCTTCCGCGTGAATCACCTTCGCGCGCCGCTCGCGCTCGGCCTCGGCCTGCCGCGCGATCGCGCGCACCATCGTCTCGTTCAGGTCGACGTGCTTGATTTCGACCGTCGATACCTTGATCCCCCACGCATCGGTCTGCGCGTCGAGCGTCTTCTGGATGTCGGCGTTCAGCTGCTCGCGCTCGGCGAGCAGTGCGTCGAGCTCGTGCTTGCCGAGCACCGAACGCAGCGTCGTCTGCGAGAGCTGGCTGGTCGCGTCGAAGAAGTGCGCGACCTGGATCACCGCCTTCTCCGGATCGACGACGCGGAAATACACGACCGCATTGACCTTCACCGACACGTTGTCGCGCGTGATCACGTCCTGGGGCGGCACGTCGAACACGACGGTGCGCAGGTCGATCCGCACGACCTGCTGGACGATCGGGATGATCAGCACGAGCCCCGGCCCCTTCACTTTCCAGAACCGGCCGAGCATGAACACGACGCCACGCTCGTACTCGCGGAAGATGCGGATCGACGACGCGACGAGCACCACGACGAAGACGATCAGGACGCTGCTGAAGCCGAACGTGTAACCGATCATGAAGGTTCTCCTTGGGGTTGTGCCTGCCCGGGCACGTCGTAGAGCGGCGTGACGGTCAGCGTCAGCCCCTGGCGGCCGGTCACGCGCACGCGGCTGCCGGCGGCGAGCGGCACGCTGCTA
>NZ_VWWG01000072.1:0-33746 GCF_011753085.1 Burkholderia sp. Tr-862 | reverse complement strand
AGGCGCGCGACGTCGACGACGATGACGCCGCGCCGCAGGATCGCGCGGCGCCGTCACCGGTCGACGCGCAGGCCGACGCGCTGCGCGAGCGTCATCTCGACGCACTGGCCGCGCCGTTCCTCACGGCGCTGTCCCGGCAAGAGGCGCGCGTCGCCGGCCTGATGCATTTCCTCGCCGACAGGATCGCCGATTTCTGCACCGACGAGGCCGTGACCGCGCACGGCAACTGGTCGATTCACCTGCGCATCGACCCGTCGCTGCTGCCGGAATGCGCGCTGCATCTGACGCTTTCGCATTTCGACCTCGTGCTTCGTTTCGAAACGTCGTCGGAGCCGGTCCGGGCCTTAATCTGCCGCCACGAAGACACGTTGAAGCAGCGCCTCGTATCGCTCCTCGCGCATTTGAGGATGCCGCGGGAAGTCGCGATCGAAACCCGATGATCCACCACGCGACGCGGAAGACCGACACGCATCGCAACGGACATCCCGCGCCGCGACACAACAGAACCGGAAACAAAATGCCCCAGCCAGATGCAATGGTCAAAAGCCTCGCCGATTCGGTCGGCGTGCTGCCGCAGTTCGATTCGCACACGGCCCGCCTGCGCCGGCTGTTGTGCGATGCCCGGATCGCCGCGCTGCTCGCGCATGAGTTCGATCTGCAGGATTGGGACATCACCGAAGCCGCGCCCGCGAACTGGCAGATGCCCGGCTCGCTCGAACTGCAGTCCAACGGCACCGCCGCCGCGATCGCGATCGATCTCGCGTGCTACCCGGCGCTCGCGAGCATCGCGACCGGCTCGACGATGTCCGAGGACGCCGCCCTCGCCGCGTCGCTCAGGAATGCGGTGGCCGCGATCATCTCCGAGCCGTTGCTCGACGCATTGAAGACGGTCGGCCTCGCCGATGCGCACGTGACGGAGCTGCGCACGGCCTCCGCCGTCCGCGCGGCGCTCGCGCTGCGCTTCACGCTCGACGGCCACCGTTTCGAATGCGTGCTCGACCGGATCGCCCCCGCATGGATCGACACGATGGAGCGGCGCATCGCGCCGCAACGCGTGCCGTTCGCCAACTGCATCAGCCGGATCGCGATACCGGCCTCGCTCGGCATCGGCGAGCGGACGCTCAGCGTGCAGACGTTGAACGGGCTGCGCCCCGGCGACGTCGTCCTGCGCGTGGCGCCCGCGGCGCTGCGCACGCTGCTCGACGTGCCGCAGCAGGCGGACCACGTGGACGTGTATCTCGGCGCCCCCGGCGCGCGCAGGTTTCACGTTCGCGCGACGCTCGACGGCTCACGACTTGTCATCAACACGGACCCTCAAATGACCCAGGAAAATTCCCGCACCGACGCCACGCTCGACGGTGGCGATCTCCCCGTCGCCGCGTCGATCGACGATCTGGAGCTACCCGTTCGCTTCGAGATCGAGACCATCACGCTGCCGCTCGTTCAACTGTCCGCGCTGCGCTCCGGTTACGTGCTCGAGCTCCCCGGCACGGTGCGCGACGCGCGCGTGCGGCTGCTCGCCTACGGCCAGGTGATCGGCACCGGCGAGCTCGTGACCGTCGGCGAGCACCTCGGCGTGCGCATCGTTCACATGGCGAACGGTCATGATTCAGTTCAGTGATTTCACCGGCCTGCTGATCGCCGTGCTGGCGATCAGCCTGGTGCCCTTCATCGCGATGGTCGTGACTTCGTACGCGAAGATCGTCGTGGTGCTGGGCCTGTTGCGCAACGCGCTCGGCGTGCAGCAGGTGCCGCCCAACATGGTATTGAACGGCATCGCGATCCTGGTGTCGCTCTACGTGATGGCGCCGATCGGCATGAGCGCGATGCAGACGCTCAGTCACGAGCAGGTTTCGCCCGAACCGTCCCAGGCGATGATTCAGGCGTTCGGTGCGGCGCGCGAGCCGTTTCGCGCGTTCCTCAAGCAGCATGCACGCGAGCGCGAGAAACTGTTCTTCCTGCGCTCCGCGCATGTCGTGTGGCCGCAGGCGATGGCCAATCAGCTGCACGAGGACGACCTGATCGTGCTCGCACCGGCGTTCACGCTGTCCGAGCTGGCCGACGCCTTCAAGATCGGCTTCCTGCTGTACATCGCGTTCATCGTGGTCGATCTGGTGATTGCCAACATCCTGCTCGCGATGGGCATGAACCAGCTTCAGCCGACCAACATCGCGATCCCGTTCAAGCTGCTGCTGTTCGTCGCGATGAGCGGATGGTCGACGCTGATCCACGGCTTGATCCTCACCTACCGATAAGGCGGCGCCGATGAATACCGACGACCTGATTGGCCTGACCACCCAGGGCATGTTGCTCTGCCTCTACGTGTCGTTGCCGACGATCGCCGTGTCGGCGCTGGCGGGCCTGCTGATCTCGTTCGTGCAGGCGATCACGTCGCTGCAGGATCAGTCGATTTCCCACTGCTTCAAGCTCGTGGCGGTGCTGGCCGTGCTGGCGCTGACCGGCGCTTGGGGCGGCGCCGCGATCCTGCGCTTCGCCACGCAGCTGATGACCACCGCGGTGCCGTCGTGAGCGTCTCCCGGATCCCGTCGCGGCCGAATCAAGCCGCGCTCGACGAGCAGGCGCGCATCGACGACGCGCAGCAGCATGCGCTGCATGCTCATCACGCGCGCCGCAAGGCACGGCAGTACCGTCACAGCACCTTTCGTCACGGCACGCGCACGAAGACCCTGCACAGTGCCGCCAAGGCTCAGCACCTGCTGGCGCGCATGAGCGCGTCGGGCGTCACGCACCGGCGTGTCGCCGCGTTGCACCGCGATTCGGACGGACGGCGAGGACGCGACGGCGGCTCCCACCAGCAAGGCAAGCAGCAGCAAGGCCGCGACAAGGAGCGCCGGCAACAGCAGGGCCGGGAACAACAGCAGCAGCAGGAGCGACGTCAGCGACAGCGCGACGGGCGACCGGGCCCGCCACCGCGCGCGGCGAAGGAGCCCGACGCGTTTGCCATCCGGCGCCGGAGTTCCGCGAGCGGCGCCCATGCGTCGGCAGGCGGCGATTCCGTATCGGACGCGACGCAAACGGCCATGCACGCACCGGATACCGCGGCACTCGGCCTGCCGATGTTGCGCGACGATGCGTTGCGAACCGCCTCGGCCGACCGCTTCTTCTCGATTGGCGAATCGCTGCGCCAGGGCACGACCGCGCAACCGTCGCGGCAGGCGCTGTCGACCACGCTCGACCTGTTGCACGCGCGACGCGACGCGAATTTTCTCACCGGGTCGTTCGACGACAACCTCGCGGCCGTGCGTCAGGACCTGATCGACTCGCAGGCGCGCCTGGGCGGCGCCCAGTCCGGCGCACGACCGGGCGATCGGCAGGCGAGCTTCAACGCGTTGCTGCCGCTCATGGTGCTGAGCGCGCGGCGCCCACTCAGCGGCACGCTCGCGGAGCGCTCGATGCGTCACGTGCAGGTGCTGCTGCGCACGCCGGCGCCGCGCGCGCCCGGCAACGCTTCGGACCCCACGCAATGACTTCGCGCGCACGCCGCCGGCGCCCGAGCGCATGTCTAGACTGACGTCAGGCTTGCTCGGCACCACGCGATTCGATCTCAACGCTCAACGAACCCGGACTCCATCGGCATGAAAATCCTGCGCATCCTGACCGGCACGCATGCAGGCATCCAGGCACGGCTCACGCCGGGCCGATACCGGATCGGCAAGGACGACGACACCGACATCTGCATTACCGACTGGGACGACGACGAAATCGTCGTCGACATCGACGATGCCGGTATCGTTCGCGCGCAACACACGCCCGAAGCGCCGGCTTCGTCGGACGACGCCGACGCGCCGGACGCCAATCCGGTCGTGGTGCTGATTCCGGACTTCGTGCCGTTTCCGTTCGGCGTGACGGTGCTGTGCTTCGGCAACGAAGACGCCGCGTGGCCGCCCGACATCCAGCTGCTCGCGAGCATGTACAACGGCGACGCAGCCGCGTCCGCATCGCGACCGACGGCGTCCGGCCCGGTCGCGCCGAATCCGGCGCGCCGAACGGTGCGCGTGATCGGCGCGGGCGCGATGCTCGTCGCGTTCCTGACCGCGGGCGCAACACTCGTCTATGCCCGCCTGTGGCCGTCGCCCGGCGCGACGGGGCCGCGCACCGCGGCCGCGCTCGCGCAGCAGATCAACGCTGCGCTGCACGACGCGAAGCTGGCCGACCTGCATGCGCAGGATCACGGCGCCACGGTGGTCGTCGACGGCATCGTGTCGACCTCCGCCGACGACGTCGCCGTGCGTACGCTGCTGGCGCGGCTCGGCGGCAACGTGGCGCGTGCGTATGACGTCGCACAGTCGGATGTCGCGAGCATCCAGGATTCGCTCGGCATCGACGGGCTGCGCGTGTCGTACGCCGGCGGCGGCGTCTTCTCGATCAACGGCGCGGTTCCGTCGCTCACGCAGTTCCGGGACGGCCTGAACCGCCTGCGCGCCGATCTCGACGGCAACGTCAGACGTATCGATGTCGACGTGACGGAGGCCCCGTCCACGATTCCGTCGCTGGTCTATACGTCGATGATGGCCGTCGGCGACACGCGTTACGTGCAGACGCCGGATGGCGTCAAGCATCTGTTTCCGGGCGCGCCGCCCGACCTCGGCGATGGCGCGACCGTCATGCGCGAATCGGTCACGCCGATCCGTGCACAGAACCGCTGACGCGTCGCCCGCTCAGCTCGCCCACGTTTGTCACCCACAGGAGTCCGATCATGTACCAAGACCTCGAAGCCATTCGCGACGATCTCAAGCAGTTGCAGCGCACGCTCGAATCGACCGACGGCGCGGCGCGCATCGACCAGGCGTTCGACAGATGCGCGAAGCGCGTCAGCGATGCGACGAGCGCGTGCAACGACATGCAGGACCGCGCCGCCCTTCAGAAAATCTATCGGGGCATGGTCGCCGCGCGCAGCATCGTGCAGCAACTGCGCGAGCTTCCGCCCGAAGATCACGCGTCGTTGCACTGAACGGCATCGCTCGACCGAAATCGTCCGGCACGCGCCGGGCAACGAATGTAGCAAGCAGGAAGCAGGGAAGGCAGCAGGCAGGAAGCAGCCGGTGCATGCCGGCAACGAAGCGGTTGGCGAATCGACGCCGTCCGCGCGATCTTGATCATTTCTTGAAATAGAGGAGTACTACCATGTCTTTTGGACCGATGGCCGGCGCGGCAACCGGTGCGGCAGAGGGCGCCACCAGCGCACTGATTCCGGCAATGATTCAGATGGCCATGATGCAGGTGACGATGTCACTCGTCATGTCGGTCTTGAACCTCGCCAAGACCGCCGCGGATGACGTCGAAAACGCGGCGAAGAAGGGCTGACGGCCGACGCGGCCGGCGCTCGTGCCGTGGGCACGGCGCCGGCTGCTTCGGCATCGCGTCTCCGTCCGCACGATCGACCTTCCATCGACACCCGGCATGAGCATCGAGCTATACACGGAGGTCGTTCGCGACGTGTGCAGCGTCGTCGGCCTGCCCGACCCGGATCACGTGCTGAGCACCCGCACGATCGAGGTCGAAGGATTCGAGGTCCAGCTGGATCACTTCGAGAACGATCCGCAGGCGATGTACGTCAACTTCCACTACGGCACCGTCAGCGCGGGACGCACGCTCGTCGTGTTCCGGCTGATGCTGGAAGCGAACCTCGTGATCTACGCGCAGGACCAGGCGCAGCTCGGCATCGACACCGACACGGGCGGCATCGTCCTGATCGTCCGTCTGCCGCTGGAACACGACGTCGACGGCCAGGTCGTCGCGGATCTGTTGTCGCATTACGCGGAACACGGGCGCTACTGGCGCAGCAACATCATCGAATCCAGCGACGAGATGTTCGAAGGCATCGTCGCCGGCGACTACTTCTGGCTGCGCGCGTGACGCCGCGCACGCGGGCCGCGCCGTGACGACACGGCGTGCGATACGCGGCGTTTCGCGCTACCCAACCTGACGATTCCTTGCGAGGTTCCTTCATGACCATCATCGAACCCGACGACGCCGCCCTCGCATCCGCGCCCGCGAGCATCCGGCAGTTTCTCGCGCGCCGGAGCGCCGCCGGCGCGAAGCGCCTCAGCGATTTCGACGTGCCCAGCGCACGCCAGTGGTTCGACTACTACACGCGGCTCGGCGACATCCAGGCGCGCCCCGTCCATCGCATCGAAGACGTCCGGTTCGACGCGCGCGGCGGCCGGCAGCTTCCCGCGCGCATCTACTATCCCGCCGAGCCGAGCCTCGGCGCGCTCCTGCCCGCGTTGCTCTATTTCCACTCGGGCGGCTACGTGGTCGGCGGGCTGGACACGGCCGACGCCGTGTGCCGCATGCTCGCCGCCGACGCGCAGTGCGCCGTCGTGTCCGCCGGATACCGGCTCGCGCCCGAGCACAAGTTTCCGTGCGCGGTCGAGGACGCGGTCGATGCGCTGCACTGGCTGAAGCGCGCCGCGATCACGTTCGGGATCGATCCGGCGCGGCTCGCGATCGGCGGCGAAAGCGCCGGCGGCACGCTGGCGGCGATTTGCGCGGTCGAGGCCCGCGACGCGGGCATCGCGCTCGCGCAGCAACTGCTGATCTATCCCGCGCTCGCGGCCGGGCTGGACACGGACGCCCATCGACGCTACGGCGACGGGTATTTTCTGTCGCTCGACCTGATTCGCTGGCTGCGCGAGCAGTACCTCGTCACGCCCGACGACCGACACGACTGGCGTTTCGCGCCGCTGGACGGCGAGCGCAACGCGCCCACCGACTGGCGCGGCCTCGCACCGGCCTGGATCGTGTCGGCCGAATTCGATCCGCTGCGCGACGAGCATGAAGCTTACGTTCGCCGGCTCGCGTCCTACGGCAATACGGCGGCGCTGCGCGTGTATCCGGGCATGATCCACGGCTTCTTCTCGATGGGGACGCTGGTGCCGGAAGCGAGCGACGCGCATCGCGATGCCGCCGACGCGTTGCGCGCGGCGTTGTCCGACGAATGACCGTCTTCACCGGCACGACGCCCATGACCGGCACGATCGAGCACGCGCATCGCGACGCAGCCAGCGTGCTGCCGTCGATCCTGGGCAACGGCGACGCCGATCCCTATCCGGTCTATGCGCGGCTGCGGCAATCGGCACCCGTCCATCGCGATGCGAGCGGCAGCTGGCTCGTCTCGTCGCATCGGCACGTGCTCGACGTGCTGGGCGATCGCACCTTCGCCTGCCTGCCGCCGGCGTTCGACAACCCGCACGCCGACCCGCTCGGGTTCAAGGACACGATCCTGTTCAGCGACGGCAACGGCCACGAGCGCCTGAAGCGATTGCTGGCGCCGATGTTCTCGAAGACGCGCCTGATCGCCGTGCAGCACTACATCGACGCTCAGGTGGCCGCCCTGCTCGCGCCGCTGCATCGCCGCGCGCGCTTCGACCTGGTTGCCGAACTGGCACGCGAGCTGCCGGTGCGAACCGTCTGCTTCCTGCTCGGCTTTCCGGAAAGCGCGGCCGATGCGTACCGTCGCGCGTCGCAGGGAGCGTGGCAACTGATCAGCTTCATGCGGCTGAGCCCCACGGAACACCGGCAGGCCGTCGCGAGCACGGAACGCTTCCTGCTCGACATCGACGCGTGCATCGACGCTTGCCGCGACGGGGGCGACCCGACCCACCCGCTTGCCGATTTCCTCGCGCTCGAACGGCGTGGGGAAATCAGCCGCCGCGAGATCGCGATGAACGTTCTGCTGCTGTTCATCGCCGGATACGGCACGACGCTGCTGTCGATCGGCAACAGCATCGCCGCGGCACTCCAGGCCCCCGAGCAATGGCAAGCGCTGCGCGACGATGTCGGCCTGGTGCCGCGCGCGGTTCGCGAACTGCTGCGCTACGATCCCGCGGCGCAGGCGCTGTTCCGTTACGCGCAGGCTGACGCCGAACTCGGCGGCCACCGGATCCGGCGCGGCGATCAGCTCATCCTGCTGCTCGGTTCCGCCAATCGCGATCCGGCCGAGTTCGCCGCGCCCGACACGGTCGACTTTCATCGCGCCGATGGACGCAGCCTGACCTTCGGTGCCGGGCCGCACGGCTGCATCGGCGTCGCGCTGTCGCGCATGCAGCTCGAAGCCGTGTTGCGCGGCCTGCTGACGCACATCCCCGACCTCCAGCTAGCGAAGGACGATGCGCGGCGCATTCAACTGGGCGCGTTCCACGGCTATGCGCGACTCGGCGTCGAGCGTCCGGCCGGCTGACGATGCGTGCTACGCCCGTTCGGCGGCGAGCCGCGCGAGCGCCGCGACAATGCCCGCGCCATAAGCCGGATCGGCCCGCGAGCAGTTGTCGATGTGACGCTGGCGGATCTCCGTCGACACGCCGGCGATCTGCCGCGCGGTGGTGTCGAACAGGCGCTGGCGCTGCCGCGCATCCATCAGCCGGAACAGATCGCCCGGCTGCTGATAATGGTCGTCATCGGCGCGATGGTCCCAATGCGCGGCCGCCCCGTCGAGTTCGAGCGGCGGTTCGTTGTACTGCGGCCGGTCCGACCACGCGCCCTTGCTGTTGGGCCAGTACGACGGCGCGCCGCCGAGATTGCCGTCGGTGCGCATCGCGCCGTCGCGGTGATAGCTGTGGAACGGGCACTTCGGCGCATTCACCGGAATGTGACCGAAGTTGACGCCGAGCCGATATCGCTGCGCATCGCCATAGGAAAACAGGCGCGCCTGCAACATCCGGTCCGGCGAATAGCCGATGCCCGGCACGACGTTCGCGGGCGAGAACGCGGCCTGCTCCGTCTCGGCGAAGAAGTTGTCGGGATTGCGATCGAGCTCGAATTCGCCGACCTCGATCAGCGGAAACTCGGCTTTCGGCCATACCTTGGTCAGATCGAACGGGTTGAACCGGAACGCCTTCGCCTGCGCGTCGGTCATCACCTGGATATACAGCGTCCAGCGCGGGAAATTGCCGGCTTCGATGCTGTCGAACAGGTCGCGCTGATGGGTTTCGCGATCCGTGGCGATCAGGGCTTCGGCCTGCGCGTCGGTCAGGTTCTCGATGCCTTGCTGCGAGCGGTAGTGGAACTTCACCCACGTCCGCTCGTTCGCCGCGTTGATCATGCTGTAGGTGTGACTGCCGAAGCCGTGCATGTGACGGTACGAGCGCGGAATGCCGCGCTCGCTCATGACGATCGTCACCTGGTGCAGCGCCTCGGGCAGCAGCGACCAGAAATCCCAGTTGTTTTCCGCGCTGCGCATTCCCGTGCGCGGGTCGCGCTTGACGGCATGATTGAGATCGGGAAAGCGCAGCGGATCGCGGAAGAAGAACACCGGCGTATTGTTGCCGACCAGGTCCCAGTTCCCTTCCTCGGTGTAGAACTTCAGCGCGAAGCCGCGGATGTCGCGTTCCGCATCGGCCGCGCCGCGCTCGCCGGCCACCGTCGAGAAGCGCACGAACATCGGCGTCTGCTTGCCGATGTCGGAGAACAGTTTCGCCTTCGTGTAGCGCGAGATGTCGTGCGTCACGGTGAAGGTGCCGTATGCGCCGGCGCCCTTCGCGTGCATGCGGCGCTCCGGGATGACCTCGCGATCGAAATGCGCGAGCTTTTCAAGCAGCCAGACGTCCTGCAGCAGCGCGGGCCCGCGCGGGCCGGCCGTCTGGATGTTGACGTTGTCGCTGACCGGTGCACCGTTCGCGTGAGCAATTTCACGCGGAACCGAATTCTCTGACATGTCCGATTTCCCCCACACCTTATGTACCTTCCATTCGTCGGCCGCGCGATCCCCTCTCGGGTTCGGAGATCGCGCGTCGTGCGGACGGCCGTCGGCCGGTCCTACGGGGAATTAGAAAGCGACGATGTATCGGGGGTTTGTCTGGCGTGTATCGCTTTGTATCGCATCGACGGGGAGCGTGTCGCTCGCATCATGGCTTGGCGGGCCGATTCGCCAACGATGGCCGTCGTGAATCCAGCGCGCTTCGCATTTCGCGCGAAACCTTAGTTTGCCGGTCATCTTCAACACGGCGGACGACCCATTATCGAAGCCTGTTCACTCACGTTCGCGTTTCACACCATGTCGAATACGAATATCGAACCCATCTCTTTTTCCAACCCGTTTGACCCGGCGAACGCTCCGACCGACCCCGTGAATCGCGATAACACGGCGGTCAGCCCCCTGCAGTCAGGTCCGCTGTCGGCCCTGCGCCCGCGTGAAGGAAGCGCCGTCCACTCGGACGTTCCACCCAATCGGCGGGGGTCGACCACATCGATCGAGCGACGACCGTCCTTCGCACTGACGGCGTCGAAAGCGCAAACGATCCAGACGGCTGTGATAGCCAAAAAGGACCGCAAGCTGACGGACGTGGAAACGGAGATCACGAAAACTTACGTGCTTCCCGATCATCTGCGCGCGATCACCGAGGCGGCACGCATCATGCGTATCGCCGTCAGCTTCAGGCCCGCGGGGCCCGAGACGTTAAAGTGGTTGGAAGCCGGCGCGCTCCCGAAGCCACATGGCATCCTGGAAAAAACCATCAAGCAGCAGTCGATAATCGACGTATATGGAGACCCGGCGGAAGGGCAGCGTCGTTTCTCCGAGATGCAAGAGCACGGCATAGCCGGACTCGTCGGCCATTACGGGATCGAGCCGCGTCGGCTGAGCGGTCTTTACGTGGACGCGTCGAGGCTTGCTTCATCGGACGTGAGTCTGCAGTCGTTAGAGAATGGGCGGACGGTCTTCCCCGTGGATGACAACAAACTGGGCGAGAGTCTCGAGCCGCTTTTTCGGGTGCCACAATATCAGGTAGCCCTCTACACCGGCGACTACGACATCCACGATTCGCTGAATATGGTCGGCCACCGTGGCCCCCATATCCAGGGACAAGACACGTTAGTCCTGGAGGCGCTCAACCGCGCAATCGGGGCGATCGATAACGAGCGTCCTTTTGACGATCAGGCGCGACACGTCGTGCAGCATGGTCCGCAATACAACTATGTGGCCTACATGAAGAACCACGAGCGGGACCAGCCAATCAACGAACACGTCGCAACGTCGTCGCTTCCGGTTGCGATGTGTGATCGGGGTACGTGGCAGATCATCGATTCCGAAGAGAAACTGGCCAGGTTTTACAAAGAGCGGGGTACGACGGCTAAAAGCGACTGGGCTTCGGCCGACGGCGACTCTCGACGTCCGTCACTTTCGAGTCTTGCCAGCAGTCCGTCCATGTCTCGCCGCTCCTCGCTTGCAGCTACCGGCGGCATTCCGTCCCCGTCTCGCCACCCCTCGCTCGCACCTACTGGCGGCATTCCGTCTACATCTCGCCGTTCCTCGCTTGCACCTGCCAGCGGCATTCCGTCCACGTCTGGCCGTTCCTCATTCGCACTTGCCAGCGGTAATCCGTCCATGTCTCGCCGTCCGTCACTCGGCCCTGTTCCCGACAACACGTTTGAGTTTCCTCAAGTCCGGCGCGGTTCAATTCCGCACCCGACGCACGGTAATACTCCCGAGTCATCTCCTCAAGAAGGCCGTCGCCCTTCCACGCTGCCGCGCAGTTGGCTGCAGCCCATTGATGCCGCACCGGGGGGCACGCCCGAGCCGACACCGGTGACCGACGGACCGTTTGCTATCAACAGCCCTGATCGGCCCCCTCGGCCATCGAATTGAACAGGCGCCGTTGCGACATCACGCCGTTGCTTCGACGGGTTTTCTGCGGCCTTCCAGTCAGCTCGTCGATCGTGGAGAAATAGGCCGGCCCGGGCCGGCAGTCGGTCGCGTGCGGATTCACGCTCGTTACGTTCATCCTGCGTCCGGTCACGCGTTCGGTCGCCGACCCACGAGTACGCCCGACACTTCAAAGCTCGTCGTGCTGCCGGAAAGGCTGCGCCGCTCTCGATAGATCGATGACGCCATTGACGTCGCGCAGGCTGGCGGCCGCCTTCCTGGCTTCGTCGAGCGGGAGGCCGCTCGCTTGATGCAACGCGATAGTCTGCGCCACATCAAATACATCGTGCGCGTTCGCGTCCTGCCACATTGCCTCGTACTGGGCCGCCACTTCGCGTTGATCAAGCGCCGTTCGCGGCGGAATGACGTAACGGTTCATTGCCCCGTCTCTGGGAGGAAACTTCCATACGGTCCCTCCGTTGTGGGCTTGCGCCAGACGAGCGATCCTGTCAGCGAAGTCATCGGCTACCGCCAGTATCATCCAGCCGTTCGGTGCGGTTACCCGCGCGAATTCCTTGACGTGGTAATCGAATACCGGCGCACCTTCCGTCATCGTCAGATTGGAGAAACCGTCTTCAAATGGCAAAAACCCGTCAGCCTCGTCATTCTGCCCGGGCCAATGATTCGCAGGTCTGACGAGATTCGGAATCGCGTATTCTCTTTGCGCCACCGGTGCCGCCGATGGGTCGGTCTGCAAGATAAATGTGCCGGGAGACGCGACCGATTGCGCATTGACGTTGATCGCGTGCATGTTGCCGCTCTTGATCAGTTTCGAACCTTGTTCCGTCTTCTGGCCTTCTCCGCCGATGTCAACCATCGCGAGTTGATGCCTGGCGATACCCAAGTCTTCGCGGCTCGCCTTGACGCTTCCCGGCTGCCTGAGCACCCTGGCCTGAAATTTCTCGTGAAAAAGCCGGGCCGCCCTGCGCGATGGCGTGCTGCCCGCGGCTGGCACGGTCGGAGAGGACATCCCGGGCTGAGGCCCGACGATCTGCTCGAGAATGGGCGCCACGCGCGCATCCTGGAGTCTCGAAGCGCTTTCACGCGAGTTCAATCCCGACAGCGGCCCGTGACTGTCGCCACCTGGCCGTCGCGAACCTTGCCATATCCCCGCACGGGCTGCGGATGGACTTGGAAGCAATGGTTCGAACGGCGAAAGCGATGGCGTAGCGTTGATGGATGAGACGTCGTATGGGGTGGTGGGCATAACGGCTTCCAATGGGCATCGAAACAATAAGACGGGGTCATGCCGATATTCAGTCGCCGTCAACGCGCGTCCCACGGCAGGTTGTTGCGCAGTGCGACGGTGGTTGCGTCCGCAAGTATCGGATGATGTTCATTTGATGCGTTCCTCGACTCGATGCGGGTGACGAGTCCGCGCGCACCGGCTGCTCGATCTGCCGTTCGACCCGTCAGTGTCATCGGCCGGCCTAATGCTGATCGACCTGCCGCGGCACCAGCAGCACGATCCGCGTGCGCTGCGCGTCCGTCGGCTCGAGCATGACGATGCCTTGCGTGGGGGCCAGCGTCATCCGCGCGGCCTGAACGTCGTCACGCACCCGCCATTCGACGGCAAGCGTCGTTTCCCGCCGTGCAGCGTTCGCGCCCGACGACGGCACCACGACGAGCGACAGATCCGCCGCGGCTCGTGCCGCGCGCAACGAATCATCGTGCGTCGGCGCCGCGTTTGCCGCCACGAACGGCGTACCGGCACGCTCCCGGAACGCAACGGCCGCCCCGTCGTAGGTCGCGAGCGCCTGATCCAGTTCGATGCGCGCACGCTGCGCGGCGCTCAGCTGGCCAATCCCGCGCCGCAGCGCGTCGCCGTCGGCCACGAGCATGGCCGCACTGTTCGACGCGATGCCGATCGCACTGAGCGATTTCCCGAGCGGCAGACGCGCCAGGTCGAGCGCCGCGACGTCGGCCATCAGCGTGTCGACGACGATCGGCTTCGGTCGCACGTCCAGCCTGGCGAGCACACGCAGGTCACGTGCGAGCCGCTCGGGGCGATCGCGCACGAGCACGGTGTTCGTGAGTGCGTCGGCGCTCACCACGGGCAGCGGCGCCTCGTATTCGACCGCGCCCGGCGCGGCGGCATCGGCCGGCGCGAGTTGCGATCGCGCGCGCGCCGCCACCCCCTCCACCGTGATTTGCCGGCCGTCGACCACGGTGACGCGATCGGCGGCCGTGCCGACACGCAGCGCGACGGCACGCACCGCCGTCGTCACGCGCCGTCTCGCGCTGCCGTCGACCTGCCGCGCGGCGCGCTCGACGCGCTCGACGTACGCGGGTGGGCCGGTGACCGTCACGATCGCGCCGCCCGCCCCGTTGACGAACGGAAAGCACGCGCTGGCCGCGCCGCTCTTCGCGAGCAACGCGCGCAGCACGGCAGGCCGCGCGAAGTTCAGGCGCAGCGTCAGCGTGCGCCGCGCGCCCAGCGGGCTGACGTACAGCACGGTGCCGTCGAAGTACATGTCCAGTTCATGGTTGCGCGCGAGCCGTTCGACGAAGTCCTGCGGCGACGCATCGAAACGTCCGTCCAGGCGGCCCGACACGCGGCCGTCGACAAGAATCGGTACGCCGGCCGCGTCGGACAGCGCGCTCAGCGCATCGGCGACGCTCCCCCCCGGCGTCTCGTAGTGAAAGCGGGCGAGATGCCATGCGGGTCGCGGCTGGCGCGCGCATACCGATCGAGACAGGGCGGTCGCCCCGCTTCCCGCGTAGGCCGGCGTGCCGGGCAGCGACACGGAGAGCAGCGCGACCGTCGCCGCGACCGCCGCCGTACGCGCGACACGCAGAAGGAACGCGGTCCATGACGGTCGACAAACGCGGCACCATCGACGCACGCATTCCCGCAAGCGGACCATGTCAGTCATCACCGCCGTGCTCGAGGCGCTCGGGCGGTTCCTGAGCGCGGCGGTCCTCTCGCGAGCCGGCCTGCGCCGCGGCGTACGCGAGCGCGTCCGCGCGCTCGAGCGCGCTCAGGCCGCTGCCGGTCGACAACCCGCCGGGAAGCCGGCCGGTATTGCGTCGCGCGGACAGGCACGGCAGACGCATGACGAAATCCGTGCCGGCGCGCGGGTTGGCCCGGGCCAGCAGCGTGCCGCCATGCAGATTCACGATCCTGGAGGTCAGCTTGAGACCCAGCCCCGACCCCGACGACGAGCGATCCGCCAGCGCTTCGAAGTCGCTCATCACGCGCTGTGCGGCGATTCCCGGCAAGCCGCCCGCCGCGTCGCTGACCGTGACGACGGCAAAACCGTCCTCCGCATTCACCGACACGGTCACGGCGTTGCCCGGCGTGGAAGCCCGGATCGCGTTGTCCACGAGGTTTTGCAGCGCGCGCGCGACGAAGGTGCGCACGCCCGTCATCCAGATACGCGCGTCTTCCACCATCCACAGTTGCAACGGCACGCCGCGATAGACGGCCGCGACATCCTGCTGCGCAATCACGCTGCGAACGGTTTCGCACAAATCGAAGCGCGCGAGGTCACGACGCTGCAATCCGCTTTCCACCGACGTGAAGATGAATTGATCGCCAAGCGACAACGCATAGCGGGCCAGCTCGCCGATCCGCGCCATCCCGCCGCATGCGTCGAACGCGGCCGGATCGGTCTCGTGCAGCTGGGTCATCGCGAGGATCGAGTTCTGCGGCGAACGCAGATCGTGCGACATGAAGCGCAGCGACTCCATGCGCTGGTCGAGCGTGCGGCGCATCCCGGTGACGTCGACGAGGACGAAGGTCGTCGCAATCCGTCCGCCGCCGCTGGCCTGATTGCGCGCCAGCCAGATCCAGGTGTCGCCGACCTGGAATTCGACACCCTGGCCGCCCGCGCCTTCCGACGGGTTCGCGTCCTCCGTCTGCGCCGGCTCGGCGGCGTCGGCGATCCCGCATGCGCGCAGCAGCGCATCGAGCGACAAGCCGACCACGATCTCCCGTTGCAGCAGGCGCGCCGCGCCGGTGCTCGCGAACAGCACGCGGCGCTCGCGATCGACGGCGATCGTTCCCCACGGCTGGCTGTCCAGCAGCGCCGCGAGCTCGTCGCCGGCGATGCCGCGCTCGTCCGTGCCGGCCGCCGCCGCGCGCGGATGCGAAGGTGCCGTCATGTCGTGCTCGTCGGGTTCATGCGCCGCGGCCGCGTCACAGGTCGATGATCCGCGGCGTCAGCAGGAACAGTCGTTCCATGTGACTGTCGTCGCGATCGGTATAGCGGAACAGGCCGCCGATGAGCGGGATCTTCGACAGCAGCGGCACGCCGGTGCGGCCGCGCGTGCGACTGTCGGTCTTGTAGCCGGCCACGAGCAGCGCCTCGCCTTCGTTGACGAATGCGGACGTGTTGATGTTGCTGCTGGTGATCACCGGAATGTTGTCGACCGACTGACCGCTCAGCTGGCCGTCCTGGATCGCGACATCGAGCTTGATCTGCCGGCGGCCGTTCTCCTCGACCACCATCGGCAGCACGCGCAGCGACACGCCGGTCGACACGCTGAACAGGCTCGCCGACGTGTAGCCGGACACGCGCACGAAGAACTGCGTCTCGTTGTTCATGTCGGCCTCGATGTTGTCGAGCGTCGCGACTTTCGGGCTCGCCTCGATCCTGGCTTTCTTGTCGGCTTCGAGCGCCGACACGTTGGCCAGCAGATAGCGGCCCGCGTTGCCGATCACGGTGGTCAGGACCGCGCCCGCCGGCGCGGCCGCCGCCGTCACGCCGCCGGCCAGCGTCGTATTGCCGAAGTTCGGCGCGAGCGTGCCGTTGTAGGTGTTCTGCGTGCCGAGCCCGCTGCCGGTCTGCAGATCGACATGGCTGTTGTGCGCGGTCCAGTTCACGCCGAGTTGCGCGAGCGCGCCTTCGTCGACCTCGAAGATGTGCGCCTCGATCTCGACCAGCCGCGGCTTCACGTCGAGCAGCGAGATCAGGTCCGGATACTGATACATGCGATCGGGCGTATCGCGGATCAACACGGAGTTGGTGCGCTGATCCGCCTGGATCACCGGCAGATCCTCGTCCTTCTGTCCGATTCCGCCGACCGCGGGCAACCCGCCCTTGCCGGCAGCACCGGCAAGCGGCGCGGACGGCCGGCCGGTCAGGCCCGCCAACAAGCCCGCCGCGTTGCCGCCGGCCCCACCGTTATAGGCGCCCGCCTGCCCGCCGGCCGGCAGCGGCGGCATCAACGCCTGGCCCGCGCCGCCGCCCGATACGTCGTTCAGCGCGTTCGGGCGCTGCACGTTCGACACGTTGGTGGCGTTGCGGGTCGGGTCGGCCGGAGACGTGACCGCCCCCTGGTTCGGGTGATAGATGTTGTTCAGGACCGTCGATACGCCCGGCAACGTGTAGGACGCGCCATCCGCGTTGAACGAGCGGTCCATCGACCACGCATGCTTGAGACGGAACACGCGCACGACGGTGCCGGCGCGATGCGAGGTACGCGAATCCAGCCGTGCCGCGACGTCGGACACGAGCTTCACGTAGTTCGGCGGACCGTTGACGATCGCCGCGCCGTGCGCGTCGTCGTAGGTGATCTTGAAGCGCGCATCCGCGACCTGCATCGCCGCGAGCGTGTCGCGCAGCTCGGCCGTGCCCGCGTGATCGAGCTTGACGAGCGTGCTCTTCATCTCCTCCGGCAACACGATGTCGAGCACCTGCCCGTCGAAATACCAGACGAAGCCGAACGACGACGCCAGCGTGTCCAGGAAGCGCTGCGGCGACATGTGGAACTTGCCGGTCACGCTGCCCGTGATGTCCTTCGAGATATCGGCGGGAATGTTCTGGCTCGCGGAGAAGTCGCGCAGGACTTCCTTGATGTCCTTGGCGTCGGCGGAGTAGTCGATCTGCGCGGTCTGCCAGCGCACCGGCGCGGCCGACGCCGCAAGGCAAGCCAGTGTCGACAGGGCGAACAGCATCACATGGAGAAATCGTTTCATGGTCGGCGTCGTAAGGGGTGGCATCACTCTGACCACATGATTGGCGGCAGCCGTCACAGCGTCAACGCGCGATCGCCATCGCCGCCGCTCAGGTTCCGATCCATGGAGGGAAATTCGCGGTACGCGGACGGCGTCGCGTCGACGCCATCGCGTCGACACGCTTCGCACGCTCAGTAATACGTGTTCACGTTCCATCCACCCACGACCGGCGTGTTCGGAATCGTCTGGTTCTGTTCGCCGCAGTAGGAGCTCGTCCATGGCGTCGTCAGCGCGTTGTAGGTTGCCCAGTTGGTCAGGATCGCAATCTGGTAATCGCCGGCCGGCAGCGCGTGATTCAGGGTCGTGCTGATGCCGCCCGAATCGTCCACCAGCGTCGGCCCCTGCGCTTCGGTATGCGCGACGGAGCGATTCGACGCATCGAGCACGTCGACGTCCTGCGACACCTGCGCGCGTGCGCCCCGCGCGGTGCCGCACAGGCCGTCGTTCAGATGCGCCCATGAGGAAACCGAAACGATGCCGGGCTTCGTCAATCGAACGGGAATGATCCGCGAATAGGTGAACGTGCCGTTCGTGCCATTGAACGAGAACGGCGGCGCGTAATAGTTGGCCGACGGCGGCCCGGCGCAGTTCGCATAGTCGGTCGCGCCGGGCGACGCCATCATGATCTGGCATTCCGTCGTGGTCGTGCCCGGCAGGATTTCGGACTGCGTCTGCCAGATGCCGTTCTGACAGGACAGCACGCGGCCCTGGGCGTCGGTGGTGACGGGCGTCGTGTTCGCCGTGTCCGGCGTGCACGCATTGCCCTGCGCCTGCTGGTTGCCGAGAGCGAGATTGCCTTGCTCGTCGACCGCCAGCGCCTGCCAGGCCGTGCCGTTGAACGTGTAGGCGCGCCCGGTGTTGGTCGTCATCGCGACGTCGCCGATGCGCGGATCGGGCACCTTCGACGTGTCGCCGAGGTCGCTCGCGGACGCCACGGGATCGCGCCAGTGCCGTGAACCGACGGGCACCCATTGACCGTTACGGCAGGTCACCACGTTGCTGCCCGCGTCGGCGGCGATCGCCCCGGCCGCCGCCGTGCACGGCGCGTAGTCGATCTGTTGCGCGAGCACGATCGGCACCTGCATCGCATTCGCTGCCGGATTGCCGGGCACGCCGACGCGATAGAGAAAGTCCGCAGTCTGCCCGTTTCCGGTATCGGGAAAGATTTCGCTGGCCAGGTGGCCGGTGCCGGTCTTGGTCGACGAACACGCCGCGTTGGCGGGATTCGGCACGGCGATGCGCCAGGACCCATACGCGCCGATCGCCGCGCCCGTGCCGTTGTTGGCAGCCGGAATGGAGCCGCCGCCCGGCCCCGCGTTCGCGGCAATGTAGCCCAGTTGCGCATCGGGCACCGGCGTGCCGCCCTCGGTGACGAGCAGGCCTTGCAGCTGTCCGCCGGCCGATGCATAGACCAGCAGGCACGGCGTCTGTCCGTATGCGTTCTGCTCCCCCACGCCGTCGGGCAGAAAGGTGGCCAGCTGATACGGTGCGCCGCGCAGCTTGATCACCACGGGCTTGTCGGGCGTCGCGGCAGCCGCCAGCGCAACCGCATTCTGCTCGATGAGCTGCGCGGCGGCCTGCGCCAGCTGCGACTGGTAGTGGGCCGTCTGCTGGCCGCGCGCATCCTCCAGCGACGTTCCGATCATCGCGACGATGCCGGCGGTCACCGCCGACACGATCGCGAGCGTCGCCAGCAATTCGATGATCGTGAACCCGCGTTGTCGATTCGCCGCGCGCTTCATGTCGTGTCGGGTCAAGGTCACCACGCCTGCGCCATCCACACCGGCATGCCGTCGGGCACGGCCCGGGACAGCGCCGCAGGCAACGGCACGGCCGGGTTGCCGCGCGACACCACCCTGCCGTCGAGCGCGACGCCGGCCAGCGCGGAACCGCGCGACAATCGCTCGATCGCGGTCACCGCCGGGGTCGCGGCCGCCGACGTTGCATAGATCACGACGAGGCTGCCCGGCGCGTCCGCGTTCGGCGCCACGTAGTTGTGCCACAACGGATCGATGGTTTGCGGCGCCAGCAGCGGTCGCAGCGCCGCGTCGGTCACGCTGCCTTCGAATTCCGGATGATCGAGCGCGTAGCGCACCACCGCGTCGCGGTACGTGCTCATGCTGTGCGCCAGCGCGAAGCCGGATGCCGACATCGTCGCCGGTTGGTAATCGGCGTCGATCAGCGCGTACATGCCGCCCAGCACGCCGAAGACGAGGGCGACCCAGATCGCGATCACGTTCGCGCCCCTCCGGTTGCGCGCGCAAGCTTCAGCGGCGCGAAGCCACGGCGAGCCGCGCCCCGGCGGTCCATCCGGGACCGCGGGCCACGAGCGGCGCCGCGTGAGCATGGGCAGGCCATCGGTCAGGTCGACGTCCATACGATCGTGTTCGCGGTATCCGAGCTGCAATCCGTGGCCGCGAGATCCGGCGACACGGGCATCGCGGTTTCGGTCTTGCCGTTGATGGCGATCGATACCCAGTTGCCGCCTGCCGTGACCGCATTCACGCACACGCTGCGCGGCACGTTGTCGTAGGTGATCGTGAAGGTGCTGCCGGCGCCGGCGACGGCCACGGCGCCGTTCCAGGTGTTCGTCACGGTGTTCTGGTCGCCGGAGGGCGTGAGCGTCGACGGAAAGACGCCCGCGCTCGCCAGCACCGAGTTGCCGAGGTTTCCGTATCCGCCCGGTTGCCCCATGTACAGCTTCTTGACGCCGCTCTGGATCGCGCTCACCTGCTCATTCACCGCATTGGTGCTCGCGCTGTTGAATGCGCCGTTCAGCAGCGCGATCGCACCGATCACCACGATCGCCGCGACCCCGAGATACGAAATCGCCTCCAGCAGCGACGCGCCGCGCTGCGATGCGCGGGAGCGTCCGGCCCGCGCATTCGGTGCGGCCGTCGTGTTCGAGTTCGTGAATGGGTTCATATCGTCCTCGCCTCGTGTTGAAACAAACCTCAATGCAGCGATCTCGTCATCGCAGCAATCTCCTGCTGAATGCCGAAAAAGCCGGTGATCAGTACGCTCAGCAGCAGCGCCAGCAAGACGATGGCCGCGCCGTTCAGCACGCGCATCTGCGCGGCGATCCGCTCCACGCCGGCTTCCATCCATTCGTCCGCCATCGTCTTCAGCGCTTCGGCGAAGCCCTTGTACTCCGCATAGACGCACAGGTCGTCGACGATCTCCGCGGATGGAAAGCGATAGCCGGTATGCTTCATCGCCTCGCCGACGTTCAGGCCTGACTTGACGCCGAACAACGTGTCGTCGATCCGGTCGCGCAGCCACGGCTTCGCGAGCGACGAGAGCCGCATCAACGATTTCTCGACCGTGAGGCCGGCCGCCTGCAACGACGCGAACGCCGTGAGAAAACTGATGCCGACCATCAACCGATAGACGGAATAAGGCGGATAGCGATCGAGCGCGGTGCGCAGGCGGCCCGACCAGCGCGGCATCGAATGGATCAGCAGCGCGATGCCGGCCAGCAGCCCGGCGACGCCGTAGCCGAGCCACTGCGTGGTGAAGCTCGACAACAGGTACAGCAGGTGGGCCGGGCCATGCCAGCGCTGCGGCGGCACGATCGCGGCGAATTGCGGAATCACGTGCGCGCCGAACAGATACAGATAGACGAGCGTGATGCCGAACAGCGCGACGGGATACGCGATGCCGCCCACGATCGCCGCGCGGATGCGGCGCTGCGACACCACGATCGCGACCAGCGAACGCAGCGCCACTTCCACGCGGCCGGACTGCTCGCCGGCCATCACGACGAGTTGCTCCGCCTGCGGCACCCAGCCTTCCATCCCTTCCGCGAGCGTGCCGCCGTTCTGCACCGCCTTGCGCCATTCGCCGAGCATGATCGCGGCCGGCTCGTTCGGCTTGCGCCCTTCATGCGCCGCGCGCAGTTCGAGCTCCTCCAGCACCTTCAACAGCGGCAACCCGTTCGACAGCATCTTCTCGATCTTCCGGTACACCCTGAGGCGCGCGTCGGGGCCTGCCTGCAAGCGCGCCCAACGGCGATTCAAGTCAACGCGCATGGGTCCCTCCGCCGGCCGCCGCGTGCAACCGTGCCGGTTCGACGCGCGGCACGAGCGGACCGACCACGCGCTCGGCCACCCGCGGATCGACCAGCCCGGCCGCGACCTTGGTCAGTGCGTGGTCGACGAGCGTTTGACCGCCCAACTCCCTGAGCCAGTAATCGGTTGCGCCGGACTTGTCGCCTTCGCGCAGGAGCGCGAAGAAGCGCGCGTCCGTGCACACCACTTCGGCCACCACGGTACGGCCGACGGTGCCGCGCCCGGCGCACTGCACGCAGCCGCCGCCCTGCACGCACACCTGGTCATACGCACTCCCGACCGCCCGCAGCACGCGCGCGGCCAGTGCCGCATCGCGCGCGGCCGCGCTGTCGCGAAACCGCACGCGGCAATGCGGACACGTGACCTTCACGAGACGCTGGCTCACCAGCCCCGTGACCAGCGTTTCGTCGGTCACCATGCGCAGCGGCAGGCCGAGATCGACGAGGCGATCGACGATCGCGAGCACCCCGCTCGCATGCACCGTGGTCCATACCTGGTGGCCGGTCATCGACGCGCGCAGCACGCCTTGGGCCGACGCGCGATCGCGTACCTCGCCGATCATGATCGTGTCCGGGTCGAGCCGCATCGCGTTGGCGATCGCGGCGGCGAACGCGAGCGAGCGCGACTCTTCGGTCGGCGCGTTGACGACCGGCGTCTGGACCGCGCCGTTGATCGGATACTCGACCGGATCCTCCACCGTGATCACGTGCGTGCTGCCGTTGTTCTCGCTGATCAAGCCGGCCAGCACGCGCTGCAGCGTCGTCGATTTGCCGGATCCGGTCGGTCCGCTGAAGATCGTCAGGCCGTGCGGCAATCGGCTCAGTGCCAGGATCTGTCCGGCTTGCAGCGCGGTGAAGCCGAGCCGCTCGAGGTCGGCCGATTCGCCGGCATCGTTGTACAGCAGGCGCAGCACCATGATGCTGCCGGTGCTGGTTGGCGCGGTGGCGATCCGCACGCCGAACAGCTGTTCCGGAAGCTTGTCGCGCTCGCCGATGCTGGCGTCCTGTCGCTCGCTCGGCTTGTACGTGTTGTCCGACACGCTCGCCATCGCCGAATACAACGTGGCAAGCAGGCGCGTGCCGTGCTCGCGGGGCTGTTCGCTGACCCGCACCAGCTCGTTGTGGATCCGGAACAGGATCTCGGTGCTGAACTGCTTCACGCGTATATGGATGTCGGACGCACGTTCCCGGCAGGCCTGCGCGATGAGGTCCTTCGCGACGACCTGCATGGCGGTATGGTCCAGCCGTTCCGCCGTGCCGTCGCGGCGCATGCCTTCGTACGCACGGCGCACCTCGTCGAGACTGACCGCGTGCGCGCGATACGCGAAGTTCAGGCGGTCCAGACGCGCACGGTAAGACAGCACGAACGGACTCATCTCGTGGCCCTCGGCGACGAGCAGGCGGCCGTCGTCGAGCAGGCACAGCAGCTTGCGCTCCTCGGCGCTCGCCGCCCACGGCCCGACATCGGACAACGGGCAGGCGGCACGGACGTGGCGCCCGGGCGGCACGTCGCCGGGGCCGACCGCGGTTCCGATGTTCGTGGGTTGCATCGCGTCACTCCCTCGCCAGTGCCGGATTGCCGGGCGGCAGGCCCGGCACGCCCGGGCCACCCGGGCCACCCACGCCACCGCTCGCCGGCGGCAACGGGCCGGCTGACGCCCCCACTGCCGTGCCGGGCCGCAAATGCACGACCCGGTCCCGCCTGCGGCCGATCACCTCGCCGGCATTGACGGACACGATCCGCAACCCGTCGGGCAGGATGTCGCCGGCGCGGGCATCGAACTGCTGGCCATCCGCGCCTTGCAGCGTGGCCGACAGATTCCGTCCGAGCCCTTCGATCGCGATCACGCGCGGCACGTCGGCGCCGCCGTCGTCCGCCGGCCGGAAACGGCCGTTGCTGCCGATGCGCGACAACGCCGCGGCACGCTCGGCGACCTGGGCCTGCACTTCGAGCTTCCTGAGTTCGGCTTTCAGCAACATGGTTTGCTCCTGCAGACGGATCAGTTCGTCGGCGGTGCGCCGGTCGGTTGCAGGCGCCTCGCGCACCGGCGGCGCCGATGGCGGCGCATCCGCGGCCGCGCGGCAGCCGGCGGCATGCACGAGACATCCCGCGAACGCCGCGGCGCCGAGCACGATCCTGAAGTCACCTGGCATAGACGGTTCCTTGCGCGGACCAAGCGCCCGCCTGATAAGTCAGTTTGTCGAGCCGCACGCCCGGTTCGTCGAGATAGCCGGCGAGCACGACGGGCGGCATCACGCCGAGGTTCGCCTGCAGCCGCGACGCATGCCACGCACGCCCCGGCCGGTCGGGCCGGGAGAATGTCGAAAGCGCGCCCGGCGGTTCGTCGGGAAGGGGCACGAGTGACAGCGGCAGGTCGAATTGCTGAAACCGGGCGATCAGCCGCGCATCGATATCCGTGCGGGTCAGCAGCGGATCGTCGCCGGCCGCGGCGGGCACCGGCACGTTGCGCAAGAGCGACGCGTGTTCGCCCGTGCCGTCGATGCTGGCCTGCGGCTCTCCGGCCAGCAGCAGCGCAACCGTCGAGCCGTTGCGCGACCACCGGTAGGTGACGCTGCCCGCCTGGCAAACGAATCGCTCGAGGTCCCAGCCTCCCGGCGCGAGTTCGGTGAAGTGATCGAGACAGGTGCGCGCGAATTGCGAAGGCGCCGGCACACCGGCCCACGGACGCGCGTGCGCAGCCGCGTCGGTGGCCTGCGCGCCGGCCCGCTGGAGACGCGCACGCTCGGCGGCGAACGCACGCGCGCGCTCGGCTTCGAGTACGTGTTGCCGGTGCGCGAGCCAGCCGTATGCGGCGGCGCCGGCGCACGCCAGCACGGCCGCCGCGAGACCCAGCGTGCGCGGCGACACGCGATGCGCGACGGGCCGCAGGCGGGCCCAGCCGGGCACATGAACGCGCTCGCCGCGACGTTTGCCGAGCAGGTCCTCGATGCGGCGCGGGTAGACGTTGTGAAACCCCATCGCATCGATTTCGTCGTCGCCGATCACGACGTTCCATCCGCCGAGCGAGTAATCGGACGTCAGGCGCTCGAACACCTCGTCGCGGCTGCCGACCCAGTCGCCGTTCGGAAGAAACGATCCGTCACGCACGGCGAAGTACGCCCAGCGGTCGTCCGGCAAGCGAAATGCGCCGAGCCAGTTGGGTGCGCTTTGCTGGCGCCCGTCATAGAACGCACCTTGCAGCGCGATCGTTCTCGACACGATCACGCCGAGCGACGCGACGCCGGCCTGCACGCCATCGTGCGGATTGGCGAAGCCGGCGGCCGCCACGCCGCGGTCGATGCGCAGCACCATCAACGCGAAGTCGAGCTTCCTCGCGAGCTCGTGGCCTTCCTTGCGCAGTTCGCTGCGGCGCGACAGCGACTGCCAGAACAGCCCGCATACGAAGCGCTGCCGGCCGATCTGAACGATTTGCGTAGCCATTGCCGGTTCCCGTGTGCGCGACGCCGCTCAGGAGCCGTTCATCGCGACCGGCGTGATCAGGATCACGATCGCTTCGCGCTGCCGCGAGCCGTCGAAGCCGCCGCCCAGCAGATAGTTCTGCGGCGCACCGACGCCTCGTTGCGCCAGATCGTCGTTGACGCCCTCATAGCCGCTCAGGATCAGTGTCTCGCCCGATTTCATCGACACGCGTTGCAGGAAATTGCGCGTGTCGACCTCCGGCACCTGAATCGACTGGCCGTTGCCCGCCGGCACCGTCCTGAGCTGGATCAGCGACGAGATGTTCGTGTAGAACTGGAGCAGCACCGTGCTGTTTTCGAGGATGTGCGGCAACAGCGTCATGTTGAAGCCCGTCGTGACGGTGCCGGGCACCAGCGCGGTGGACGAGCCGACGTTCGCGGTGTTGGTCGTCGACACCGATGCGAGATAACCCTGCTGCGTCGCCACTTGCAACGGCACGGGCTGGTTGTTCAGCGTCGTGATCGACGCGGACGTCTTGCGCCGCACCTTGCCCTGGCTCGACAGCGCCGAGATGATCGCCTGCGTGCCGGCCGCGCGGCTGTTCGGCGTGATCACCTGCGCGGCCAGCGACACCGGATTGGTGGCCGTGGTGGGAAAGACGCTGGTGATCGTGAAGGCCGTGCCGAGCGCCTGGTACACCGCGGTCCAGTTGATTCCGTAGCTGTCCTGCGCGGACTGCGCGACGGACAGCACCGTGACGTTGATCAGCACCTGCTTCGACAGCGACGCATTCTGCGCGCGCATGAACGCGGCGACGCGATCCAGCACGTCCGGCGTGTCCGTGACGGTGATCGAGCCCGTCGCCGGCGACGACACGACGTGACCGTAGTGCGACAGCATCGCCTGGATCGACGCGCGCAGGCTGTTGAACACCGACAGCTGCGAGTTCACGACGGTGTTCGCCGTGTTGTTCGAGGTGACGGTCGCCGTGCCGTTACCCGTGCCGCCACCCGCGCCTGCGCCCGTGCCGGCCGCAGCCGTTCCGGCCTGTCCGTAGCCGCCTGCCTGCGCACTCGACCCGTCGCTGCTGGCACCGCTCACCACGTTGGCATTGACGGTGGCGTCGCCTGGAATCGCGCTGACCTGGAACGTCCTGGTGTCGGTCACGAAGAATTCGATCGCGCCGTCCGCGTATTTCCATGAGACGCCGAAGCGCGCCGCCGCCGTGTCGAGCAAGCCGCGCAGATCGCCGTCGCGATACACGATGCGCGTGCGCTGCGATGCGCCCCACGGGCGCGCGCCGGTCTCTCCCGACAGGCCGGGCACGGTTGGCAGCGGCGGCGGCGATGCCCCGAGCACCGGCACCGGCACCGACGGTGCGGCTGCGGGAGCGGGCTGCATGCCGGCCGCCGCGTCGGGCGCGACCCGCGTCGCGATATGCGAAAGACGCGACACGTGCTCCGCGAATTCGCGCAACGAGCCGACCTCACGATCGAAGGTCGCCGGTTGCGAGAACACGGCCGGCAACGCGCCTTCGCGCGCCAGTTGCATCGGCGTGCCGGACAGCCAGATCCCGTCGCTGACGATCACGCCGTCGGATGACTCCGCGACCCGCGCATGACCATCGCGCGTATCGGCGAGCACGTGCTGCGTGCGCGCATGGTCGCGATCGATCGCATTCGCGAGATGTTGCGATAGCCCCGTGCAGCCTGCCAGAAGGACCGCAGCGAACGCGTATGCCAGCACCGAACCCCGCATCAACCCGCTCCTTTTGAAACGATCCGAAGAACCTTGTTGCCGCGATAGAGAATGGCCTGGATCGGCGCATTCGAGTGCGCGAGCGCGCCGACGACCGAGCGCAACGCATCGTCGAACGTGCCGGTCACGCTCGCCTCCGCGTCGATGCCGAAATCCGCGGGCGCTTCCCACACGAGTTGCCAGCCGGCTGCCTGCGCCCATCGCGCGAGCGCGGTGCGCATCGTGCGGTCCGACAGCTCGATCCGCCACGTCCGCCGCGCGTCCCGCTCCGGCTGCCCGGCGCGCGGTGCATCCGGCTCATTCCCGAGCGCCGGCGATGCGTCGGCTTGTGCGTCCGGCACCGTCACGGCCGACATGGGCGCGAGCGTCCCTTGCGCGTCGCCTGCATCAGGCAGCGCGACCTGCGACGCGCATGCGCCGTGCGACCACGCGGCGCCGAGCGCCGACAGCAACACCATACGAGCCACGACCATGCGCATTGCGTTCCTGACCTCATCACGATGGCGATGCGCATTCGCATGCGTCGCCGCTTGCCTGCCGTGCGCCCGCATCGGCATGACACTGGACATCCGGCCGGCGGGCTGACACGATGACACCCTCGTTACCCTGCCGATCCGACTCTTGCCATGACATCGCTTCCCAACGAGCTGCGCGACCTGATCCGCGAAATTCTTCGTCTCGTGGACGAGAACCAGGTATTCACCGACCTCCACATCGAACAGGATCGTCCGATCATGATCAAGACGCCGCGCGGCTGGGAAGAGGCGCCCGGCGGCCCGGTGCTGATCGACGAGATGGCGCCGCTGCTCGCGTCGATCGACGAACAATGGGACACACGCCTTGCCGAGTGCGCGCTCGACCGGCCGTTCGTACTGACCCGCTGCCGGCTTCGCTGCCACGTGTTTCGCACGTCGTCCGGACGCAAGACCGTCATTTCGATCCGCCGCCTGCCGCTCGAACCGCTGCCGCTCGACAAGCTCGGCCTGCCGGCCTATATCCGCACCATGCTCGACAGCACCCGGGGAATCGTGTTGATCACGGGCCCCACCGGCTCCGGCAAGACCACGACCATCGCGTCGCTGCTCGACCATCTGAACCGCACGCGCAACTGCCATATCGTCACGATCGAACAGCCGATCGAATATGGACTCGAAAGCAATCAGGCAATCATTTCGCAGCGCGAAGTTCCGACCGACACGCCGAGCTTCTCGTCCGGCATGCGCGAAGTGATGCGGCAACGGCCCGACGTGATCATGGTCGGCGAGATTCGCGACAGCGAAACGGCCGAAGCCGTTCTGCAAGCCGGTGAATCGGGCCACCTCGTCTTCGCCACCATGCATACCAGCAGCGCGCTCAATACGCTGACGCGCCTGCTGTCCTTCTTCCCGCCGGAGCAACGCGAGCGCTACGCCGCATCGCTCGCCGGCTCGCTGATCGGCGTGATCTGCCAATGCCTGATACCGAGCGAAGACGGCAGCCAGTTCGTGCTGGCGAGCGAGCTGCTGTTCAATCACAACCAGCAGATCAGCGCGTTGCTCGTCGATCCGGCGAAGATGGTGTTTCTCGCCGACTTCCTCCGACGCAAGGAAGACAACATGTCGCGCTCGCTCAACGATCATCTCGCTCAACTCGTCGCGAAAGACGCGATCTCGGTGCGCGACGCGCTACGCGCCGCCTATCAGCGCATGGAGCTGCACGAGCAACTTCAGTCGTCCATGAATCGGTGACGCGATTCTCGCCTTTCGCGCGCGCCGAATTTTTATTGTTTGACAATCTGTTACATTCCGGCGCGCTGCCCGCCAACTGTCGTGGGCCGCGATGCTAGTCGTGCCCGCGGTGACGCTCGCGTGTGTCGGCGCCCGCTTCGTCGGGGTTGGCGCCCGCGACGCTCGCCGC
The DNA here is from genome assembly GCF_011753085.1 of Burkholderia sp. Tr-862. Lineage (NCBI taxonomy): Bacteria > Pseudomonadati > Pseudomonadota > Betaproteobacteria > Burkholderiales > Burkholderiaceae > Burkholderia > Burkholderia sp. Tr-862. The sequence goes on along the minus strand of NZ_VWWG01000072.1, from coordinate 4,978 downwards.
CGGCGTGCGGCGGACGTTGACGAACACGGACCGATGCAGCAGGTCGCCGAGCGCGCGCAGCGGTTCGGTGAGGTCCGCGACACGCATCGATGATGCGCCGGCGAGCGCGCGCTCCACGGCTTTCGCCGCCTTCTCGCCGACGATTCCCGGCACGGTCGCGTTCAGCAACGCGAGTACCGACGCACCCACGGCCAGACCGCGATCGCCGCGATCGATGAAGTCGTGTCCCAGTTTGTTCCCGGCCAGCACGGCGAGCAGCACCACGCTCAATCCGGCGAACGTCTTGAATTCCTCGAGCGCATCGTGGCGGCTCACGTCGGGATTGTTCGCCAGCACCGTCATCAGGATCGACGTGAACACCGCATCCGACGCGAGATCGACAACGCCGATGGTGTCGGGGAACGTGAGCAGCGCGGTGCTGGCCGTGACAGCGGCCGTGAACAGCGCCAGCGCGATCTTGGCATTCCGGTCGGGATTCGCGCACGCATCGGGCGGCTCGCCCCCGGCGGCTGCACGGCCTTCGCCCAACGTATGCGACGTCATCTCCGCCAGCCTGCCGCAACCGCGCAGCACGAGCTGTATCTGCTTGCCGAGGTGCGGACTCACCCGGCTTGTGTCGCCCGCGATGGACGCGTCCCGCATGCCGAGCGCCGCACGATGGAGCGCTTTCGCCTCGCCGTCCACGGTGGCAAGCGTGCCGCGTCGGTCGTCGTGGAGCGTTGCGCCCACCTTCGCCAACGCCGGATCGACGCCTTTTCTGAAGCGCTTGTCGAATTGATTCTTGATGTCCGTTCCCATGAATCCCGCGAACAGCCCCGTGGTGCTCACCACCGTCGCGAGCAGGTCGACCCAGGTCTTCCGGTTCAGATGGGCCGACGGCTTGACGAAGGTCGGCAGCACGAACTCCAGCGCCTGAAGCGTGTTCGCGTAGTTGCGCGCCATCACGCGCTCTTTCACGAGACCGGCGCCGGTCGTCGGCGTGAGCGCCATGCCGATCCCTTCGAGCACCGCCTTGGACGTGAGCGCGACGAGCTCCGACGCAAACAATTGCTGGCGCGGATTCGACTTCAACGGGACCGCCAACGCCGCGGCGCCCAGGATCAGATTCGGCAGCAGCGCCATCGCCGCGCGTTTGGCCGGGTGCTTGTCGGTTTCGATTTCCTGCAGCGACCGTCTCGTCAGCCTCACTTGCGCCTTCAGCATGCGCGTCAATTCGGCGGGGAATCCGGCGCCTTCGATCATCTGCTCGATGGCGCCAAGCTTGCCCAGCAGTTTCGGGATGCTTCCGTCGCCCGTTTCCTCATTGCGTACGCGGTCGAGAAAGCCGTGGTCGTCGTGCGTGCCGGGCAGCTTCAACAGCGAAGCAAAATCCAGCTTCCGCCAGATATCGGCCATCGCGCCGTGTCGAACGGGCGCGTCGGCGTCCGTAAGCGACGCACCGTCGTCGCGACCATCGCGCGGCATGACATCCGCGGCCGGACGAGCTTGGCGGTCGGGTTCGATCGTCCGTCGAACCGTGGGCGGCGGCTCGCTTTGCGTGCGCCTGGCCGGCGCAAGATCGCCGAACGCGGCCGAACCGGTCGCAAGCGAACGGGTTCGCGGCCGCACGCTCTTCGATCCGGCAGGTGCCGCGTGGTCTGCTGCATCCGCGGCGTCAACGTGAGGGAGGGTCGGAAGGATCGGGTTCATCGTGGCGAATGGTCGAGGCGAGGAAATGGAAGCCGCTCCATCGAGCCGGCGCACGACGGCAGCTCGCGCGGCTAATGGATCGCGGGGCGAGACGGCGATCGGTCGACGCCCCGACCGCTTGCCGGCGGCAGGTCCTGCGGGACGCAAGCCGAATCGTTGCGCATCGCGATGAATCGGATACGCTGGATTGCGAAAACAGCGGGCATCCGGCGAAGCACGTCGACGTCGTGATCGGCCGCGGTCTGGTCGATATCCCGTGCAATCGCAGCCATCAAGGTTCGGATCGTCGAACACAACTTCTGCCGTGTTTTTCCCGGCCGTCACATTCGATCAATACGATCGATTCGAATCGTTTGCACATTCGCCACGCATATCGAAGTGAGCCACACCCGACCATGACCACCATATCGCCCGCCCATTCGTCGATCGCGCCCGATCGTCTCGCCTCGCCCACGGACACGCACGCCGATAACGGCGCCGGGCCCGCCAAAAGTTCGCCTCCAAGCTCGCCGAAAGGTTCACCCACCACCTCGCGTGTCGCCACGCCTCTCGCGGGGTTGTCGCAACGCGCGTCGTCGCCGGCGCCCTCCGCAAAGCCGGGCCGGCGAACGAGCACACCCGCTTCGCCAGCCTCCGACGCGCCCCACGCGTCCGGCACTGTCGATGCGGCGCACACCCGCGCGTCGGGCGAGCGCGTGTCGATGCCCGGTACGTACGCCCACGACATCGACGAGCTCGACAGCCCCGCGACCGCTCACGCGACGACGCCGGTCGATCTGCCGCGGTTGCAGCGGGCGCTCGACGGGCAAAAGAATCGCGACGTCGATCTGGAAAAGCTCGCGCGCGTCCTGCAGACGGTTCGATTCAATCCGCTTCACCGAAGCGACCCGAACCCGCCATCCAGTCACAACGAACTCGTCCGCCATATCTCCGATGAAACGCTCCAGGACTGGTACACCGCGTTGTCCGTCACGCCGGAGCAGGTCCGTGGAATGGAAAGCGCCGCATACCGGGCCGGATTGCAGATCCCTTCCAGCAGCACGATCTTCAACATCGTCAGCTATATCGCGACGCCGCTGGCGTTCGCTCAGGTGCGCAACCCGTGGCACTCCGTGATCGCCAGTCTTCTGCTGGCCGCATTTCAGCCGCTCGTTACGGCTCCGGTCCAGTCGCTCGTCATTGGATCGATCGACTATCGCCGGCGGCTCAACCACGGCGAAATCAAGCTGGACAAGACCACCGTCAACTCGAGTACGACACAGGCGAAGATCAAGCAGAAGATCGATGCCGGCATGGAGGCCGTGCGAAAGAGCGAAGCCGCCGTGGCCGAACTGTTCGCCCGCCATGGTCTGGTCGCGGCGGACGGGACGATCGATCCGGCGAAAATCGACGCGTGCAGCCTGTCGAATGCCGAAAAGGATGCGCTCGCGAACACGTGCAAGGAACACCTCGCGCAGCTCGTCACGCTCTGTACGCTGACGGATCAAATGCAGGCGCTCGACGGCGCGCACGAACGCCAGCGGGAATCCACCTACTGGCAGATCGCTCCCCGCACCGTTCGCTCGGGCAGCGGCATCGTCGCGCCGTTCATCCGCAAGCCCGCTGCCGACGTGGCGGACTCCTGGGTCGGCAAGGTCTTTCCTTACAAGGCTTCACGGTACGGCGTGACAGGGGTGTCGGTGTTCATCGCCGCGACGGCGCTGATTGCCCAGCACTTCGCTGCCGCGAAGGACGAAGTCAACGGGCTGAAGCTCGAGCACAAGCTCAACATGCTGCACGCCGATCTCTTCGAGGACGGCAAGGCGGATATTCTCCATCGACGTGGGATCATCACGGCGGCCGATCTCAGCATCGAGAAATGCCGGAACATGGTCGTGTCGGCGGAAGCGAACATCGTGCAGCGCGTGGCCGACCGCCTCGACGCCAGACTGTCGAAGCTGCGGAACGAACGTCGAAACGAACAGCAGATGCCGCGGACGCGCCCGGTCACGCCCGAGGAACTCGAGGAGGGGCGAGGCACGCGCACTCACGAGCTCGATGCCACTATCGCCGCCTACGAGCGGGATGTCGCCAATCTTCGTCGCCTGATCGTGACGGACAACCTGCACGAGGACACGCGCGCACTACTGGGCGACGCGCTGAATGGCTCGCATGCGTTCGCGTGGGAAGAAGCGGTCGCCAAGCTCACGAAACCCCTCGAGTTCACGTCGCAAGTGTCGCAGCGCCTCGGTCAGACCTTCACTCTCGGCGTGGCAGGAAGCGCGGGCGCGCTGGCGGGCGGGCGCGTCGTCTCCGCGGCGCTGAAGGGCAGCGACCATATCCCGCTCCATTTTCAATTGGTGCTTGCACTCGCGAGCGCGCTGATCGGGTTCATCGCAGCGTCGACCCAGGGGATGGTGACCAATATCAAGAATCGCCGACGCGAGGCCGATCCGGACGAGGGCGCAATGAGTTTCGGCGAGCAGACGTTACGCGGCGTGGGGGCGCCGATCGAATGGATCGGCAATTCCGTCGCGAGCCGGCGTGCGATCGCGGATGCCAGCCAGGTCATCGCGGAACTTCAGCCCCAGGCGCGGCAAATGGCCGCCAGCCTCAACCGGCTGCTCACGCCGACGCCTGACGGCCCCCGCGAACCGTGACGCACCGGCATGCCGGCCGCGATGCGCGCACGGTGTCGCCGTCGCGAATGCTCAGCTCGCGATCGCCGGGCCGGCCTGCTGCAGCTCACCGAGCACTTCTTCCATGCCGTTGTCGGCGATCCGCTTGCCGATCGCGCCGAGATCGGTGTCGCCGGGCGCGGCAATCAGCGCATAGGTGACACTGGCACGGCGCCACGTCACGACCTCCATGCTGCCGACCTGTTGTCGGGCGAGCGCCGTGTCGGCCCGTTCGTCCTTCATCACGCACAGCGCCACGGGCAAGCCTTTTTCGGGCAGATAGACGATCTGCACCAGCGGCTTGTGATTGAAATTCAGCCGCTGTATGCGCTTGAAGGTCAGCCCGGCCGAGCGCAGGTCCGGAATGCGGATCCGCAGCCCGTCGTCGCGGCGAATGTTTTCAACCATATGCGCGGCGGCCGCGAGATTCGACGAATCGAAAGCAACGGTGTCGCGCGTATAGAGCCGCTGATAGTTCACGGCCGCCATGATCCACGGCGACATCTGCGTCCGCGCGGTCATCAGCGCATCCTGCGGCGCGAAGTGCAGGACGGCGCCGCAGCAGAACGCGCCCGCGACGAACGCGGCCGCGAGCCACGGCACCATCGTGCGAACGCGCGAGCGAACCAGCT